>JBEIHL010000859.1:0-2232 GCA_040381375.1 Opitutaceae bacterium | reverse complement strand
CCGATGGTCCCCGATGTCGGACCCGTAGTGGGTGCGGTTGGTCTCGCCGGTGCCGTGATAGAAATTCCGCTCCCGCACCACTTCCGGCGCGAGTCCGAGCGTGCGGGCGACACGGTCGATGATCTCCTCGATCAAGAGCATGCCCTGCGGACCGCCGAAGCCGCGGAACGCGGTGTTCGAGGCGACGTTCGTCTTCGCCGCGCGGCCCGTCACCCGCAGCGCGGGCATATAATACGCATTGTCGACGTGGAACATCGCCCGCTCGAGAATCGGCTGCGACAGGTCGAGCGACCAACCGCCGTTCGCGACGAGGTCGATGACCGCCGCCCGGATCCGGCCGTCGCCATCGAAGCCCACCTCGAAGCGCGCGTGAAACGGATGGCGTTTTCCTGTCAGCATCATGTCCAAATCGCGATCCCACTGGAGCCTCACCGGCCGCCCGGTCTTGACCGCCGCCAGTGCGACGAGCGCCGCGGGCGTGTTGCCCTGAGTTTCCTTGCCGCCGAAGCCGCCGCCCATGCGCGGTGACTGGACCACGATTTTGTGCCGTGGCACGTGAAGCACCTCGGCCACGATCGCCTGGATTTCGGAGGGATGCTGGGTCGACGACGAGATGAAGACGTCGCCGTCGTCACCGCACTCCGCCCAAGCCGCCTGCGTTTCCAAATAAAAATGCTCCTGTCCGCCCAAGGTGAACTCACCGGACAGGCGGTGCGGTGACATCGGCAAGGCGGCCTCGGGGTCGCCGCGCTGCAACACGCGCACGGGATTGTGATAGCTGTCGCCGGCCGCCGCGTCCGCCAGCGTCAGCACCGGCGGCAGCGGCTCATACTCGATCCGCACGAGCGCGGCGGCCGCCCGGCACGCCGCGACCGATTCACCGACCACCACCGCGACGAGATGCCCGTGATAGAGCACCTCGCCGGTCGCAAAGAGCGGTTCATCGTGGCGCGAGGGTCCGACGTTGTTCTCCCCGGGCACATCGTCCGCCATCAAAACCGCGACAATGCCGGGCCGCGCCCGCGCCGCCGTGGCGTCGCGGTGCCGGATCTTCGCCCGTGCGTGCGGCGACATCACCGGCCAGAGTTCGAGCATCGGCCGACGTTGCGCAGTATCATCGACGTAGTGCGCGCGGCCCGTCACGTGTCCGACCGCACTCTCGTGCCGCAACTGGCGCGACGGTTCCGGCGCCGTCCAGACCCGCCCGGCCGTGAATTCGGGCGGCGCATCCATCGCGAGGCTCGTTTCGCCCGCGACAAATTTTTCCCACAGGCTGACGACCAGTCCCCGGCGATAGGCCGCGCTGCCGCGCACGTCGTCGATCGGCTTGAATTCGTCGCGCAGGATCGCCACCACCTCCGCTCCCGCCGCCTCAAGGGTCCGGCCTTCGAGCGCGGCCTCTGCGCGCCGCGCCCGCACCGGCATCGCCGCCACGCCTCCGTACGCGAGCCGGGCCCGCCGCACCACGCCGGCCGCGTCCAGGTCGACGCAGGACGCCCCGGCCACGATGCTGATGTCGAGTTCGCGCCGGTGGGACACTTTCTGGAAATCGGCGCGGCGAGTGAGGCCTGCGGCGGTGTTCGCCTGCGGCACTATGATCTCGAGCAGAATCTCATCCGGCCGGAGCTGGGTCTGCCGGTAGGCGGTGAAGAAATCACTCAGCGGCACGGTGCGTTCGCCCGACGTCGACGCTAGGACCACGCTGGCGTCGAGCGTCAGAAGCACGGGCGCGCTGTCGCCGATCGGCGACGCGGTCACGAGATTGCCGCCGAGCGTCGCCCGGTTGCGAATCTGCCGGGACGCGAAAACCGCGAGCATCTTCGCGAGCGACGGAAAATCGTTGCCCAACGCTTCCTCGATCGCCGTGAGCGTAACCGCACCGCCGATACGCCATGCGTCCGGGGTCGAGGTCAAGCGGGTGAGCTCCGGCACGCCCTCGGTGGCGATGAGCGTGGGGAACGCGCGGAACTTCTTGTTCAGCTCGACGCCGATCTCCGTCGCGCCGGCCACGAGCACAGCATCCGCGTGGCGCTGCTTGAGCGCGAACAGCTCCGCGAGCGAACCCGGCCGGAAGAAGCGTTCCCCGGCGCCCTGGTAGTGCAGCGGCGCCAGGGCGGGCACGGGCCGCAACAGACGCGCGGCCAGCGCATCGGCCTCACCCGCCGGCCTGGACGCGAGCACGGCGGCCGCGGCGTCACGGATCGGCCGATACCCGGTGCAGCGGCAGAGATT
>JBEIHL010000858.1:0-2235 GCA_040381375.1 Opitutaceae bacterium | reverse complement strand
CGGCGGCATCTGGATCTCCGGGACGCGGCCGCCGAAGAACTGGCGGAACGCGGGATTCTCGAGGCCGGGGAACTGATTCGGATTCCCGGCGACGCGCTTCGCCTTGGTCGAGGTCGTGATCTTGACGACGCTCGGGGCGACGCGCTTGACGACGGTGGAGAAGCTACCGGTTTCGAGGGGCCCGCGGTTGACGGGCTGGCTGTCGCGCTTGACGTCGACCGCAGGCTTCGAGCCGGTTTGGGCAGATTGCGCGCCGGCGGCGAACGCGCCCGCGAGGGCGAGTGCGCCTGCGACCCAGAGGGTCTTCCGGCGGTTGAAAGGGAGAGAAGTGGATTGATTCATGGTGATGGGAAGTTGAGCACAGGATGCCACACCGGGTTCTCAGGATCCTTTCGTGAGCATTACAGAACTGTAAGGGTCGCGGCTGGCGCCGCGTCCCAACGAGGGCACGTGGCTCCTCCCTCGGAGCGCCGAGCTCCAGCTCGGCCTTCACGGCGTTTTGAGCCGGGCTGGAGCCCGGCGCTCCCAGGGGAGGACCCGGACCCGGGCGCCGGCAGGCATTATCGAAACGGCTCACCCGTAAAATCCGACTCGCCTTGCCTTGGACCGGCGGGCTGTTTTCGTCACCTCCCCACTATGATCAAGGCACTCGCGTTTCTCGTCACTCTGACCTTTACCGCCGCTGGACTTGCCGCGGCCGCCAATCCCGCCGAGGAGGTTTTCCAACGGTACTGGGGCGCTTATTCGAAAAAAGATTTTGCGCGGGCGGCGACGGACATTTTACCGAGCGATCTGGACGACACGAAAGCCGCGTTGCTGCCGGTGCTACTGGGGGCGCAGGCCAGCAAGGAGAAGGAGATTCAAGATATGGTGACCGCCTTCTTCGGCCGGACGGTGGGTAAGGCGCGCGAGTCGTTTTCGCCGCAGGACGTGTATGCCGGGCTGCAGCGGCTCGTCACCGCGGGCAACCCGCAGTTTTTCGAGATGCTCAAGGACGCCAAGGTCGCGATCATCTTCGTCCGCTCGCTCGATGCGGACAATTCCGAGATCCACTACCAGGTGACGATCGGCAGCGAGTCGGACACCGACGTGGAAGCGCTGACGCGGAAGAACGGGCGCTGGTGGGTGCGGATCAACGAAGACCCCAAGCAGGTTGCCGCGCAGATCAAGGCGGTGATCGAGAAGAAGCCGGGTAGCTGAGCGCCGGGTGTTCCGTGGGCAATCTGGCCTTGGGGCAGCAAAAAGGGCGGGCCTGAGACCCGCCCTTGGGAGATTTGAATTCGACCTGGATTACCGCATCCGGGAGAACGTCGACTGGAGCAGCGCGAGGTCGCTGGCGTTCTTGGTGCGTTCCTTCGCCTTCACGACCAGATCGGCCTCGAGGGCGTTCTTGGTCTTGCGGGTTTTGTTCTCGTAGAAGACGCCGAACGCGCCCGGCCACGCCTGCTGGGCGAGCTTGAAGGCGGCGACCTCGTCGGAGGTGTCGTGCCGCTTGTCGTCCTCGGGCGTGCCGTCGTTTTTCTTCTCCTCGATCAGCGACCACGTGCCGCCTTTGCGCGGGATGGCGGCGTCGAACGCGCCCTCGAAGAACTCGACGCACTCCGAGAGAATTTCGACCACCGAGAAGCCGTCGTGTTTGGCGGCGCGGAGCATCATCTCGACCATGTGATTCACCTGCGTGGCATGACTGCGGGCGACAAACGTGGCACCGGTGTTGATCAGCGTGCGCATCGGATTGATCGGCTGGTCGATCGCGCCGGTTGGGTCGGTCTTCGTCTTGAAGCCGAGGGGCGACGTCGGGGACGTCTGCTTCTTGGTCAGACCGTAGACCGAGTTGTCCATGATGACGTAGGTCATCCGGATATTCTTGCGGGCGGTGTGCACGAGGTGGTTGCCGCCGATGGAGAAACCATCGCCGTCGCCGCCGAACACGAAGACGTGGAGGTCGTCGTTGCCGAGGCTGATGCCCGCGGCGAACGGCAGGGCGCGGCCGTGAATGTAGTGGCCGCCGTGCGTGTTGACAAAGTACGGGAAGCGCGACGAGCAGCCGATGCCGGCGAACGTCACGATCTTCTCGTGCGGGTACTGCAGCTTCTCGAGCACGCGGTAGAACGACGCGAGCACGGCAAAGTCGCCGCAGCCGGGGCACCACGTCGGGTGGTCGGCGGTCAGCGCCTTCTTGGTGAGGGGAGCTCCGGCAGGAGGAGGAGGAGTGGCAACAGCGGAAGACATGGG
>JBEIHL010000857.1:0-2240 GCA_040381375.1 Opitutaceae bacterium | reverse complement strand
GCCACGCTTGATGCCCTTTTCGCGCATCCCAACGTCCCACCGTTCTTCTCGCGGCTGCTCATTCAGCGGCTCGTGACGAGCAATCCTTCGCCGGGCTACGTTCATCGCGTTGCGAGGGCGTTTGCCGACAACGGTCGGGGCGTGCGCGGTGACCTGGGGGCGGTCGTGCGAGCGGTGCTCACCGACTACGAAGCCCGCTCCGCGGTGGCCGCGGGTCGGAACGGGTCCGGCAAACTGCGGGAGCCCGTGCTGCGGGTGACCGCGATGTTGCGCGGGCTGAACGCGAGCTCGAACAGTGGACGTTTGGTGGTCCCGGGCCCTACCACCGAAGCCATGGGGCAGACTCCTCTCCGGGCGCCGAGTGTCTTCAGTTTCTTCGAACCCGACTACGTGCGACCGGGATCACTGGCCAACGCCGGACTCTATTCGCCCGAGTTC
This sequence comes from Opitutaceae bacterium, assembly GCA_040381375.1. Taxonomy (GTDB): domain Bacteria; phylum Verrucomicrobiota; class Verrucomicrobiia; order Opitutales; family Opitutaceae; genus ER46. The sequence goes on along the minus strand of JBEIHL010000857.1, from coordinate 1,802 downwards.
CAGACCCTGACCGCAGCGACGCTCGTGACGCTGACGAACGTGTTCCAAATCTACCTCAATACCCAGGTGAGAGCTGATCCCGATGATCAGATGCTCGTCGTTCGTCCTGGTACGGCGGAACTCGAGTTTGCGCGAGATGCAGCCAGGCTCGTCGATCGGCTCGACGCGCGGCTGACCGGCGGCGCCCTACCGCGGGCGGTAAGGGAGAGGATCGTGCGGATGCTCGATGGATTTCCGGTGGGAAACCAAAACGAACTCGAAAGCCGGTACCGATCGGTCGCCTACGTGATCCTCGCTTCGCCCCACGGAGCGATCCAGCGCTGAAAACGCCCTATGAGTAATTCCGTTTCGTCCTCTCGTCTGTCTCGTCGCCGTTTTCTGGGCTCCTGCTGTGGGGCGGTCACCGCGACCGGCATGCTCTCGCAACTGGCCCAACTTCGGCTCGTGGGTGCGGTCACCGGGACTTCGGGATCAACCGGTCCCGCGGCCGACTCCGGCGTCGTCGTGGATTCCGACTACAAGGCGTTGGTGTGCCTCTTCCTCACTGGAGGCAATGATGCGAACAACACGTTGGTCCCGTATGACGCCACCACCCACGCGCAGTATGTCCGGGGCCGCGGCGCGCTGGCGATTCCACGCGAGAAACTGCTGCCGCTTTCCCCGGGCCCGGCCGGAACCACCCTCCATGCTCTGCATCCCGCGATGCCGGAAATCCGATCGCTCTACGATCAAGGCAAGGCCGCGTTTCTCGCGAACGTCGGCTCGCTCGTCCACCCGGTTTCGCGCAGCCAATACCTGAGCCGCTCCGTCCCGTTGCCACCCGGACTTTATGGTCACAACAGCTCGCAGGTCGACTGGCAGTCCAGTCTGCCGGAACGCGGCTTCCACACCGGATGGGGCGGGCGGGTGGCGGACCTCACGCAGGCGCTCAATGAGAACCGAAGAGTCTCGATGAGCCTCAGCGTGGCGGGACAGAACTTCTTTCAGGTCGGGCGCAACGTCTCTCAATATAGCGTCAACCTGAACGGCGGACTCAACCTCAATGAATGGGATCCCCCGGGGTCGACGGCGGGGCTGCGCACCAGCGCGCTGAACGACATCATCAACCTGCAGAACGATCATCTTCTGCAGGCCGCGTACGGTGGCATCATGCGAGCGACGATCGACGATGGACTCTATCTGACCTCGTTCCTCTCCGGTCCAAGTCCGTTTCAATCCCATTTCCAGCATCTCAACTCGCGGCTCAGCCAGCAACTGCACATGATTTGCCGCCTGGTGCGGGTGCAGCGGGCGCTCGGTTTGCGCCGGCAGATATTCTTCGCTCAGGCGACGGGTTGGGATCTGCACGACCAACAGGTGGCGGTCGGTGCACCGACTCTCGGTTCGCACACCTACCTGCTGCAAGATCTCAGCCAGTCGGTCGCGGCGTTTCAGGCGGCGCTGGCGAGCATCGGCGCGGAGCGGAACGTGACTACGTTCACGGCCTCCGATTTCGGGCGCACCTTCGGTACCAATGGCGATGGCTCGGACCACGCCTGGGGTTCGCACCACCTGATCGTGGGCGGTGCCGTGCGGGGTGGCCGCGTTTACGGACGCATGCCGGATCTGACGCTGGGTGGTCCGGATGATGCGGGTGAGCGCGGTGTGTGGATTCCCACCACGAGCGTCGATGAATTCGGAGCAACCTTGGCGAACTGGTTCGGCGTGAGCGCCACGGATTTGCCGATCGCCTTTCCGAACATCGGCCGGTTTGCGTCGCGGGACCTTGGATTCATGTCCGTGTAGCCGGAACGATTCAGTTG
>JBEIHL010000856.1:0-2250 GCA_040381375.1 Opitutaceae bacterium | reverse complement strand
GGAGGCCCAGAGATCACGGACCTGCCCTCGCGCCCAGCCTGAGTTTCTCCGCGCCTCTGCGCCTCTGCGCGAGACCCTGCCGTGAATTCCACGTCCCACTACGACGTCGCCATCATCGGCGCCGGCATGTCGGGCCTCGCCGCCGGCATCCGGCTGGCGCACTTCGGCCGCAAGGTCTGTATCTTCGAACGGCATAACGCCGTTGGCGGCCTGAACGGTTTCTACAGTCTCCGCGGCCGGAAGTTCGACGTGGGCCTGCACGCGATGACGAACTTCGTCCGCCCGGGCGTAAAGGGCACGCCGCTCACCAAGCTGCTCCGGCAGCTCCGCATCGAGCGCGACGAGTTCGCCCTCTGCGAACAGAAGCAATCGCGCGTGGCCTTCGGTCCCCGCGGCGAGACGTCCCTTCGCTTCACCAATGATTTTGCGGTGCTGGAGCAGGAAGTGGCGGAACGCTTCCCGACGCAGCGCGACGGCTTTCGCGCGCTCGTCGCGGCGGTCCGCAGCTTCGACGACGTCGCTCTCGACGCGCAACCGATCCCGGCACGGGAGGTCGTGCGCCGATACCTCACCGATCCGTTGCTCGAAGACATGCTCTTCTGTCCACTGATGTATTACGGCAGCGCGACGGAACACGACATGGAGTTCGGGCAGTTCGTGATCATGTTCAAGGCGCTGTTCCTCGAAGGCTTTGCGCGGCCGTTCGAAGGCGTGCGCCTCGTGCTGCGGGTGCTGCTGGAAAAATACCGCGCCGCCGGCGGCGAGCGCCGCATGAAATGCGGCGTGCGGCGGATCGTCAGCCACGCTAATCGAGCCACCGCGCTGGTGCTCGACGACGGCTCCGAGATCACCGCCGACCACGTCATTTCGTCGATCGGGGCGCCCGAAACCGAGCGCTTGCTGGGATCAATCGGGCCGGCGGCAGAGCCCGCACCGGCGGATGCGCCCGGCAGTCCTTCGGGTCGCCTTTCCTTTGTCGAAACGATCGCCGTCCTCGACCGCCAGCCCGCTGACCTCGGCTGGGCCGACGACACCATCGTGTTCTTCAACGATTCGGCGCGGTTCGACTACGCGCGGCCAGACGGCCTGGTCGATCCGCGCAGTGGCGTGATCTGCATCCCCAACAACTTCGACTTCGGCGCCGGCCGCGTTCTACCGGAGGGCCTCGTGCGGGTGACCTGCCTCGCCCACTACGATCGCTGGACCGGCTTGCCCGAGGAACTTTATCAGGCCCAGAAGCGACACTGGTTCGCGACCGTGCAGCAGAGCGCACAGCGTTTCCTGCCGCCGCTGGCTCCGACAACGGCGTTCGACGCCGCGATCGTGACCACCGACATGTTCACGCCGCGTACGATCACGAAATACACCGGCCACTTCGCCGGCGCGATCTACGGTTCGCCCGTGAAGCATCGCCAGGGCCGCACCGCCCTCGGCAATGTTTACCTGTGCGGCACGGACCAGGGTTTCCTCGGCATCGTCGGTGCGATGCTGAGCGGCATCTCGATGGCAAATTTCCACATCCTGCAAAAATCGTGAACCCGCGGCCGTTATCACTCCGCTGCCTGATCACCGCCGGTCCAACCCGCGAACACATCGATCCGGTTCGATTCCTGAGTAACGGCTCCAGCGGCAAGATGGGTTACGCGCTCGCCGCCGCCGCCGCGAGCCGTGGCTGGCAGGTCGACCTCGTCAGCGGCCCCGTGGCCTTGCCGGTACCGCCTGGCGTGAGCATAACGCGGGTCGTCTCGGCCGCGAACATGCTCGCGGCTTGCGCGCCCTTGTTTTCCGCCTGCGACATCTTCATCGCCGTCGCCGCGGTCGCGGACTACCGGCCCCGATTTCCCGCCGAGCACAAAGGCAAGAAGCTGGCGGGCCCGGTGACGCTCGAACTGGTTCCCACCGTCGATGTTCTCAAGACGCTCGCCGCCACGAAACGCCCCGGACAGGTGGTCGTCGGATTCGCCGCCGAAACCACGGACGTGGAATCGTCCGCGCGGCGCAAGCTCGTCGAGAAGCAGCTCGACTGGATTGCGGCCAATGACGTGAGCCGGCCCGACATCGGCATGAACGCGGACGACAACGCTGTGCTGCTGATTGGACGGGGAGGGGGGCGGTTCGCAATCGGTCCCGCAGCGAAGGAGTCGGTCGCGCAGGCTATTCTCGACCGCATCACGCCCGCCTGATGGATCGGCCGGACAACAGCCGCTTGGGGACAAGCGGCTCTACCCCGCGGCATCGTTTCCATATCGC
>JBEIHL010000855.1:0-2251 GCA_040381375.1 Opitutaceae bacterium | reverse complement strand
TCCCAGACCTGCTTCAGCCGCCGGCCGCTGCGGCCCGCGAAATTTCCGCTGAGTTGGAGGCACTGCCCTTCCACCGCGATAAGAATGTCGTACAGGGAAATCTCCTGCGGCGTCCGCGCCAGCGCGTAGCCGCCGTGATTGCCGCGGCGGCTGTTGATCAGCCCGTGGTCGCGGAGCTTGAGCAGGATCTGCGCGAGAAAATTGGCCGGCACCGCCTCGGTGCGCGCGAGATGTTCGATCTGCGCCAGCTCGCCCGAGCCGTGCAGCCGCGCCAGTTCGGCCATGACCCGGCAGGCGTAGTCGACTTTGACGGAGATGCGCACGCGCGGATCAGATCACGTAGTCGCCGTTCTCCGACTTCACGACTTCGCGCGGTGGCAGCAGCATGCCGGCGGCGACGGTGGCGTTGGTTCCCTGCTCGATCAGGATGAAAGAACCGGTGAGCCGGTTCGTCGCGTACCCGTCGAACACGAGCGGCTGCGACGTGCGCAGGCGGATCTCGCCGATATCGTTCACGACCAGTTCCGCGGGCTCGGGCATGGACTCGAGCGTCGACATGTTGAGCTTGTTGACGAGCGACGTCACCACCACCTGCACCGTGTGCGTCGTGTGCTTGAGGAAGTACCGCTTGCCCGGCTGGAGGGCGCGCGGGTGCATCCAGCAAACCTCCGCGTGCAGTTCCGAGCCCGAACCGGGCAGATGATCCGCGCCAATCAGCATGCTGCCGCGACTGACGTCGATGTCGTGTTCCAAGACCACGGTGACGGATTGAGGACAAAACGCCTCGGTGACCGGCCCGTCATAGGTCCAGATTTGTTTCACCGTCGACACCACGCCCGCGGGCAGGGCGAGCACCTTCTGGCCCTGGCGCACGATGCCGCCCGCGATCTGGCCACTGAAACCGCGAAAGTCGTGCAGCTCCGGATTCGTCGGATTGTTCGGCCGGTTGACCCACTGGACCGGGAGCCGGAAACCCTGCAGGTTCCAGTCGCTCGCAATATGCACCGTCTCGAGGTGACCGAGCAGCGTGGGTCCCACGTACCAGGGCGTGTGCGGCGACGCATCGACGACGTTGTCACCGTTGAGCGCGCTCATCGGGATGAACTTCACGTCCTTGATGTCGAGCCGGGGCAGAAATTCCTCGAACTGCGCCCGGATCTCGAGGAAGCGCGCTTCGCTCCAGCCGACGAGATCCATCTTGTTCACCGCGACCACGAGATGCGGAATGCGCAGGAGCGACGCGATGGCCGTGTGCCGCCGACTCTGCTCGATCACGCCGGCGCGGGCGTCGACCAGGATGATGGAGAGGTTCGCCGTCGAGGCGCCCGTGACCATGTTGCGCGTGTACTGCACATGCCCCGGGGTGTCGGCGATGATGAACTTCCGGCGCGGCGTCGCGAAGTATCGGTAGGCGACATCGATCGTAATGCCCTGCTCGCGCTCCGCGCGCAGGCCGTCGGTGAGATTGGCGAGATTGATCTGGCCGCCGCCAGTGATGTCGGCGGAGCGCTCCAGCGCCTCGATCTGGTCCTCCATGAGGGACTTCGAGTCATAGAGGAGCCGCCCAATGAGCGTGGATTTGCCGTCGTCGACACTGCCGCAGGTATTGAAGCGTAGGATATCGACGGGAACGTGCACTGGCGTGGTCGGTGACATGAGTTCTTCGGTAAACATTTCGAAATCAGAAATAGCCCGCCTTCTTGCGGTCCTCCATCGCGGCTTCGGATGCCTTGTCGTCGGCGCGGGAGCCGCGCTCGGTGACGCGGGCCGCAGCGATCTCGGCGATGATGTCGTCCACCGTCGTGGCCGGTGACTCGACGCAGCCGGTGCTGATGATGTCGCCGATCGTGCGGACCCGCACGACGAGGTCGCGCACTTCCTCGTTCGGCTTGGGTGGGACGAGGTCATTGACCGGCAACCACTGGCCACCGCGTCGGACGCAGCGGCGCTGGTGACTGAAATAGATGCTCGGCACCTCGAGCTTCTCGCGGCCGATATACTCCCAGACGTCCATCTCGGTCCAGTTGCTGAGCGGGAACACGCGCATGTTTTCGCCCGGGTTGAGCCGACCGTTGTAGAGGTTCCAAATCTCGGGCCGCTGGTTCTTGGGATCCCACTGGCCGAAGGCGTCGCGGAAGCTGAAGAACCGCTCCTTCGCGCGGGCCTTCTCCTCATCGCGCCGGGCGCCGCCGATGCAGCAGTCGAAACGAAATTCCTCGATCGCGGCCAGCAGCGTCGGGATCTGCAGCCG
>JBEIHL010000854.1:0-2254 GCA_040381375.1 Opitutaceae bacterium | reverse complement strand
CCGTGGCCGGCGAAGATGTTGGCATCGCAAAACCAATCCGCGGCGGCCCAGCCGCGACCCGCCGCCCGCAATGCCCGCGCCCAAGGCTCGCGACGCGGGGTCACGAACGACGGCCCTTCGCGGTGCAGTACGATCCGCGCCTTCGGCGCCAGTCGCGCAACCGTCGAGCGAAGCAGACGCAGCACCTCCGCCCCCGGGAAGCCCAGATGCACCCGGAAGTCCAGGCCCAGACGGCACAGCGCAGGCACGAGATTCATTTCCCCGCCGCCCTGCACGATGCCCAGATTGAGGCTGCAGCCGCCGAGAACGGGATGCCGCCGGGCGGCCAGCGCGGGTCCCAGTTCGTCCCGCAGCGCCTGCAGCAGCGGCAGCGCCCGGTACACCGCATTCACGCCCCGCTCGGGTTTCGCCCCGTGCGCCGCCTTGCCCGGCACCTCGATCCACACCCGCAAAATGCCTTTCGCCGCGTGCACCACACGCAGATCGGTGGGCTCCAGCGCGACCGCGAAATCGGCGCGGAATCCATTCTTTACGAGCGCCTGTGCCCCGAGACTGCCCTGCTCCTCGCCGGCCGTGGCCGCGACGATCCAACGGATGGCGCCCGTCCGCGCCGCCGCGGATCGAGTCCAACGCCCGAACGCCGCCAGCAGCGCCGCGGTCGGGCCCTTCGTGTCGCACGCCCCGCGTCCGTACAATCGGCCGCCCCGCTCCGTCAGCTTGAACGCCGGCACGGTCATCCCGCGCACGCCCACCGTGTCGAGGTGCGGGGCAAACACGATCGTCGCCCGCGCCGGCCGCGCCGGTTCGAACACACCCACGACGGTCGGTCGCCCCGGTGCGAGTGGCTGGACAGTTACGTCGGCGCCCAGTCCGCGCAACAGATCCGCCACCCCCGCCGCCATCGCCGCTTCGCCGGGCACGGTGCCACCGGGATCGGCCTCGGGGTGCACACTGGGGAGCGCGACCAGTTCACGCAGAATCGTGCGGGCGTTGCGACGAGAGGTTGCCATGGGAAAAACGTTGGCTTGCGATGCGCGGTCCGGAAAGACGTAACCACGCGGTTACGGTCCCACGCCGGAACTGCAACCGCAATCTCCCCACCGTCACCTAACCCATCTCATGTCCTCCAAGATTCGCATTCTAGTCGTCGGCTGCGGCCACATGGGCACCTCGCATGCCCGCGCCTATCACACCATGGCGGACGATTTCGAGATCGCCGGACTCGTGTCCCGCACGCCGGCCTCGCGCCAGAAACTGAACGCTGAATTCGCCGGGCGTTACGCCGAGTTCTCCGACTACGCCGAAGCGCTGCGCACGACGAAGCCCGACGCCGTTTGCATCAGCACCTACCCCGATACCCACGCCGCCTACACGATCGCCGCCTTCGAGGCGGGGGCGCATGTGTTTCTCGAGAAACCGGTGGCCGAGACCGTCGCCGAGTGCGAACGCGTGGTCGCCGCCGCCAAGCGACTCAACCGGAAGCTGGTCATCGGCTACATCCTCCACGTCCACCCGTCGTGGAAAAAGTTCGTCGAGATCACCCGCACGCTCGGCAAGCCGCTCGTCATGCGGATGAACCTCAACCAGCAGAGCTTCGGCCCCAACTGGGAGACGCACAAGAACCTGCTGCGCTCGATGTCGCCCATCGTGGATTGCGGCGTACACTACGTCGACGTCATGTGCCGGATGACAGGGGCCCGGCCGCTCCGGGTGAGCGGCATCGGCGCGCGCCTGACCAACGATATCGTGCCCAATCAGGTCAACTATGGCCAACTTCAGGTCACGTTCGATGACGGCTCGGTCGGCTGGTACGAGGCCGGCTGGGGCCCGATGATGAGCGAGACGGCGTTTTTCGTGAAGGACGTGATCGGGCCAAAGGGGTGCGTCAGCATCGTCGCCAAGAGCGCCGCGAGCGCGGGCAAGTCGGCTGACGTCGATTCGCATTCAAAAACCGAGTCGTTGCTCCTGCACCACTCGACGCTCGGAGCCGACGGAAAATTCACGCGCCCCGACGAGATCGTCGATGTCACCGACGAGCCGAACCACGACGAACTGTGCCGGCGCGAGCAGGGCGTGTTTCTCCGCGCGATCCGCGAAAACACCGACCTCACCGAGCACTGGCAGAGCGCGATCGACAGTCTGCGCATCGTGATTGCCGCCGACCGCTCGTTCCGCGAAGGCCGGACGGTGGATTTGTAACGTCGAGTCCTTCTGGGAGCGCGGACGCCCTCGTACGCAATTTGATCGTTTGCGG
>JBEIHL010000853.1:0-2265 GCA_040381375.1 Opitutaceae bacterium | reverse complement strand
CGTCCCGTCGAGTTCCTGCCGCCAGTGCGCGACGTCGCCGCCGGGGCAGTAGATGTACATCATGTGCAGTGGGGTGTCACCGATGTTCGTCAGCTGGTGAAAGACCGTGGGCGGGAGAAACACCGCCTGGCCGGCCGTGATTTCCTGGCGCTCGGTGCCCACGCAAATTTCGCCCCGCCCCTGGAGCACCATATAGACTTCCTCCTGCTCCTGATTGTGCCACGGCACCTGGCCACCGTTCGGCTCGAGCACGACGTACCCCATCGCAAAACCCTTCGCGGGAATCGGCTGTCCCGCCTGCCCCACCATGCCGCGGGTCCAGCGGCGGGCGGGAAACGTACGACCAGGAATCTTGGCAATGTCGGCAATAGTCATGGTGCGAAATGACTACGACGACCGCGGTGTCGGGCGACACAATTTTGCCCGGGATAGTTTGCCCGCGTCAGAACGGATACCCCACCGAGAACTGCCACATGCTCGAAGGATCGTCCAACCGCGGATTCAGGTTGCGGCCGTACTCCAAGCGCACCGGCCCGATGAGGGTTTGGTAACGCACGCCCAGGCCGACCGTGTGCAGCCGGTCACGCATCGGATAGTCGCGCAGCAACTCCGCTGTGCCGAGCCCGTCCCAGAAGACCACCGCCGACCAGTTCGGCGTCACCACCTGCTCGAGCTCGACGTTGAGCAGGAGCACGCTTTTCGCGCCGACGAACAATCCGTCCGTGCCGCGCGGCGCCGCCTGCCCGCGCTTGAAGCCGCGGATGCTGCTGTCGCCGCCGGGAAAGAAGCGCTTGTTCACCGGCAGGGTCGCATCGCTGGCGCCGGACGTGGTGATCACGCCGTGATGGAAGCCCGCATGCAGCCAGCGGCTGCCGCCCCAGCGGGTGTGGTACGCCGCCGCGAATTCAATCCGCTGATACGTCGCCTGGCTGCCCAGTCGCGGATCGGCCAGTTCCACCTGGGTCGACCAGTGGTAGCCGCGGCGCGGCCGCAGCGGATTGTCGCGCCGATCCCCGCCCACGCCGAACGTCAGACTCGCGACGTTCAGTTGCCGTTCATCCGTGCTGCGGCTGGAAAGCGAGTTGTCGCGGTTCCGCAGCGCCTGGAAGGTGTAGGTGGCGGTGACTTCGCCGCCGATTCCGCGCAGCGCGCGCCTCAGCGCCACGTTGGCGCCGAACTCCTGGCGGAGAAACGCGATCTCCTCCCGCTGCAGGCCGAACAGGCGCGCGGTCCCATCGAGCGACTCGCCGAAGAGCTCCGGCACCACGTAGGTGTAATCGCCACTCGAACTTTTCATCGACTGCACCAGTTCCAGCCGGCTCTGGTGCGCGAGGCCGAAGATGTTTCGCTGCCGGTGCTCGACGCCCCCGCGCACCTGCTCGTAGCTCCCGTAGCCGAACAGCAGGCTGGTCTCGTAGCGCGGCCCCTCGCGCAGCCGGAACACCGGGTCGCGCACCGCGCCGTCCTCCGGCTCGTAGCGCAGTTCCACCGCCTCGAAGATCCCCAGCCGCGAGAGCCGGTAGCGGGAGTTCTCCAGCTCGATCACGTTGAGCGGCTCACCCGCCTCGAGCCGCACGCGGCGGCGCAACACGCTTTCCCGCATCCGCTCCGCCCCTTGGAAACGCGTCCGGCCCATCGTGACGCGCTCACCCGGGACGATCGTCGCCACGACTTCCGTCGACCGGAATTCCGCCGAATCCTCCGCCGGTTCCGCGACGACGTGCACCCCGACATCGGGATATCCGTTTTCGTAATACGCCCGTCGGATCGCCTCCCGGAGGTCCTTCTGCAGCGTCGGCGACCAAGGCCGGCCGCGCCACGACTCGACCGGCGGCAGCGTCACCGTGTCGCCCGCTTCGCGCTGGTACCAGACGCCCGCGACCCGCCAGGCCGGACCTTCGCGGACTTCGACGAAGACCGTGACCTTGCCCGATTGATCGTTCGCCTCGGTGCGGGTGCGCACTTCCGCGTCGATGTGCCCCCGCTGCCGCAGCTCCGACAGGAGCGCATCGGCGGAGCGGGCGACGCGCGCTGACGACCAGGCATTGGCCCGCGCCGTGAGAAAAAGCGCGGCATCCGACCGGAACAGCGCGCTCGCCTGCCGCTCGGGCAATTCGGTGAGTCCGGTGAATCGCACGGTGTCGATGGTGAAACGCACGCCCGGACTCAACTGGAAGTGAACCGCGCGCGCGCTGAGCGGACGCGGCAGCGGCTGCTCGAACGTCGGGTCAAACTTTTCAACGACTCTTCGCTCATCGCGCTGGT
>JBEIHL010000852.1:0-2266 GCA_040381375.1 Opitutaceae bacterium | reverse complement strand
GGGCGCGGAGAGCGCAGAGGGCAGACGCAGAGAAGAATCGCGGCCGGAACAGGCGGACGCGCGGATCGCGCGTCCGCCTGTTTCGGCCGCACCGTCAGTTTCCTTTGCGTCGGTCCTCCGCGCGCTCTGCGCCCTCCTGTGAAAAACTTTTCCCGCATTGGATTCAAAACAGCAGTTTCAATCCCGCGATGAAGCTCAGCGCGAGCGCGATATTCTCGAAGGTGCGCTGGTCGAGCTTCAGCACGAGCTTCCGACCGAACCACGCGCCGGCGAGCACGATCGGGGCGAGCAGCAGGTTCATCGAGAAGCTCGCCGGGGTGATCAGCCCGAGGTGCACCATGAAGGGCACCTTGAACAGATTCAGCAGCAGGAAGAACACCGCCGCCGTACCGACGAAGTCCAGTTTCGGCAACCGCATGGCGAGCATGTAAACCGCCATCAACGGGCCCGCCGCGTTCGCGACCAGCGTGGTGAAGCCGGCGAGCACGCCGATGGTCGGCGCAAACCATGCGCCGTGTTCCGCCTCGTGCCCGCTCAACCGACGCCGGATCACGTGCAGCACCGCCAGCGTCAGGATGATCCCGCCAATCATCATCCGGGCCTGGCGCTCGTCGACGCGGTTGAGCGCAAAATAGCCGATCACCACGCCCGCCGCCGTCCAGGGAAACAGCCGCCAGAGATGCGTCCACTTCGCGTGGCGCCAATAAACTCCCGCCGCCACGAAGTCGCCGAAGCACAGCATCGGCAGCACCATGCCGGTCGCCTGTTTCGCCGGCATGAGCTGCGCGAAGATTACCACCGAAAGCATACCGAGCCCGCCGATCCCGGATTTCGAAACACCGACGATCAACGCTGCCAGGACGGCGAGGGCCCATTGCCACGGCTCAAAGGTAATCATGACCCGGCTCGATGCAGGCGGCTCACGTCCTCGTCTCCTCGAAAACGCCGTCGTTCACGCCGAACACCTGCCACGTGCCCAATTCCGCGTCGGGCAGTTGCGTGCCGGTGGCGATGATCTGCGAAGCCGGATCGATCGCCGACCAGAACCGCGTCCGCCGCACCGGATCGAGCTCTCCAAGCACATCGTCGGCCAGCAGCACGGGCCGCACGCCGCTGCGCTCCTCAAACCACGCCGCCTGCGCCAGGCGCAGCGCCAGCACGAACGAGCGCTGCTGACCCTCCGAGGCGAAGTCGCGCGCGGCCGTCTTCCGGATGGAGAACTGCAAGTCGTCGCGGTGAGGCCCGACCAGCGTGGTTCGAAACTGAAGGTCGCGCCCGCGGCCGGACTCCAGTCGTGCCCGCAGGGCGTCGACCGTCGGATCGGAAAAATTCGGCGCATAAAGCAGTCCCGCCGGTTCCGTGTCGTCGCTGAGCCGCGCGTACGCCCCCTTCAAACCGGCCTCGAGCGCCTGCACGCCCGCGGCCCGCAGCGTCATCAACTCGACCGCCGCCGGCGCCAGCGTCTGCTCGAACGCCCCGAGTTCGGCCGCTCCCGCTCGACCCGACTTCAACAGCGCGTTGCGATCCGCCAGCGCGCGGGCGAAGATCTGCAGGGTCCGCAGGTAGGTCGCGTCCATCGCGGCCAGCGTCAGGTCAAGCCAGCGCCGCCGATGGCCCGGCGAGCCGCGGACGAGCTGCAGATCCTGGGAGGAAAAAACCACGGTCGGAAACCGGCCGAGATGATCCGCGAGCTTGGTGACCCGCGCCTGATCGCTCCAGAGTTCCTTGCCATCGTGGCGCAGCTTGAGGGTGACGTGGGTCTCGCCCTGCCGTTCGTGGTCGATCACGTAAGCGAGCGCCGCGCACGTCTGGCCGTGACCGATCAGCAGCTTTTGATCCGTGGTGCGAAACGACCGCAGCGCCGTCAGCAATCCCGCCGCCTCGAGCAGGTTCGTCTTTCCCTGACCGTTTCGGCCCATCAGGAAATGCTGGCGACCGGTCAGTTCGAGCGCAGCGAAGCCCACATTGCGAAAGTGCCGCAGGGTGAGTTTGCGCAGGAACATGGGTTGCGGAAAGTAGCGGGTAGGCAGGTGCGGGTAGCGAGTAGAAACTAGGTGCGCACCGCCGTGGGAATCATGCTCGCTACCCGCACCTCGCACCTCACTACTTTCTCCCCGTCATGTCCTTCGAGACCTCCCTCGCCGAAACGGTCCGCACCCTGCAGGGCCTTCCCTCGCTCCGGCCCGCGATCGATCGCGCCGGCGAGCTGATGCTCGCGACGCTGCACCGCGGCGGCCGGCTGCTCATCTGCGGCAACGGCGGCAGC
>JBEIHL010000851.1:0-2273 GCA_040381375.1 Opitutaceae bacterium | reverse complement strand
GTTCATTGTTTGTCCGGGAGGATCGTACAGTCGGGTGGGGCTCTACACATCCGGGATGGGAGCGGTGGATTTTTTCGTCCCGCAAGGGGCGGCGGTCATCGTATTGAAGTACCGCACGCGCCCGCCGTCGACCCATGTGGTGGAGGATTCCCTCGCGGATGCCAAACGCGCGGTCCGTCTCGTGCGCTTGCATGCCGCGCGGTGGAAGATCGATCCGAACCGCATCGGGATGATTGGGTCCTCGGCCGGATCGCATCTCGTACTGAATCTCGCCACCCGCTGGGACCGGGGTGAGGCAGGATCGGCAGATCCCGTCGAGCGTCAGAGTTGCCGGCCGGATTTCATCTGCCTGCTCTGTCCGTGGCCCAATGCGCAGCCCGTGGCGGATTTTCCGATCACCGCGGAAACGCCACCGGCATTCGTGGCCTCGGCGCGCGATGACAAGGTGGCACCCACGGGTTTCGCGGAAGGCATCGCGGCTGCGTACCGCCGGGCGGGAGTCGAAGCGCGCCTTTGGATTCTCGAGCGGGGCGGACACACGGCTTTCAAGCTTGGCGCGAACCGGGGCGAGGGGGCTCGCTGGCCGGAGCGATTTTCGGCCTGGCTGAGGGAAAGTTTTCCGAGCCAGGCCGCGACGACTCCTAGCGGACGTCGCTACCCGCGGTGACCTCGAACGGCGTGAGCCGCAGGGGATCCTCCTTGGCGGCGGAGGCGACCGGGGCGCGCGCGGCGGGCGGCACGGTCTGGGCGCGGCCGGGCATGACGACGAGACCGGCGCGGACGAGAAGGACAGCCAGAAGGGCTCGGCGCCGGGGGTGGGGTCATGGCGTGACGTAAGGTTTACCGTCGGGTGTGAGGATGGCGCACAGCCGAGGGTTGACGGGGCTCGATGAGAGCCGCCGCAGGGTTGGGGTGTCCTTCATCCCGGGCGTTTCCCGGCGCTCGCATCGAAACCATTTCTTGTCCCGTGTGCCTTCGGGGCGGGACCGTCATGGGAGCGGGAAGAAGCGCGCCGGCCTGTCGAGCCTGGCCGCGCCCGACAGTGGTGTCGGCAGATTTCGCCGTCGTCCCGCCGGCGGTGGCTACTCAGATCCGCGCGCGCCGACGCTCATTTCTCAACGTACCAGGTCATCACGCCCGGGTAGTAGTCCCAGTTCGCCATGAGCTGCGGCGAGAGAAATGCCCCGGCGTTGTTGGCGCTGACTGTGACCAGGATGCGTTTCAAGCCCTGTGGCGTCTGCCGCGTGCCGATGCCGACGGCGCAGGACGTGAACGTGTAGCCGCTGGGCTTGCTGGGTTCGACGAGCACGATGTCCCCATCGAGTCGGTAGCGCCCCGAGTGCTTTTCCGAACCGCCGGACTTTCCGAATTGCGGATGACTCGACGCATACGCGAACGCGTAGTCGTAGGTTCCGTCGGTCCCAAGCCGGAATGATCCGCTCGCCGAGCTCACGGCCACGCCCGCACTCATTCCGGTCATTGTATTCACGAAGGAGCCGCCGTAGGCGCTGCTCGTCGTGCCCCAGTTGCCCTGCAGGTCGGACGCCGCGAAGAATCCACCGGCCGGATACGGCGCGCGCCCGCCCGCCGGCTGGATCGACTCCAGCATTTCCAGCAGCGGTCGCCACAGCGCGTTGAATGCCGCCGACTCCTTGAACGTGCCCATGCCGACGCTTGGATCCACCGGCTCGACCAGCGCGGTGACCGGTTGCACGCGGCCGCCTCCTAGATCGATCAGGTACAGCACGGCGTAGGGTTTGAGCGCGCCTTCGGTCCGCACTTTGCGGGTGAAGAACCGGCCCATGTAGTGGACTACGAGACCGCTTTTGATCCGGGCCCGATAGTGCACCACCGTGTCGCCCAGTTCGAACGCTTCGAACTGCTGCCGCCAGACTTCGTCGAAGGTGGCGTGTGCGCCGCCGGTCATCGCGCGCGGAGGCATGACGAAGATCGCCGCCGCGGGCTTCGAGTCGGTGATCGGCGTCAATCCCCACCTCGTCGACCTCGGGGCGCAGGGGATGGTGATCCGCGCGGGCGTCGAGGAGGCGGCGCGACAGGTGAGGGCGGACGAGGCAGCCGCAGCGAGTCCCGCGCCGGCTCCGGTCACGGTGGTGCGCGCGCCGGCGACTCCATCGCCCGCCACCCCGGCTGCCAGGCCGCCGATGCTCGCGACCCGAATGTCGTTGCCGGTGATGGACAGATGGCCGAGCGGCCGACCGACGCCGATCGCCCCCGTCACCGTCACATCGCCGACAGCCGTCACGGTGAGGCCG
>JBEIHL010000850.1:0-2290 GCA_040381375.1 Opitutaceae bacterium | reverse complement strand
GGAAACTCGGTTTCCGCGGGTTCCGTGGGCCATCTCTCCGCTCCCTAGGTTCCGGCTTTGCCGCGCGAGGGGTTGCGTGGGCACCCCATCTATATTGATCCGAGGCCGCAATCGGCCGCGTGCCGAAGACCGGTTGCGTTGCGCCGGACGATGCGTTTTCACGACGCAATGCGATTTCTTCTCCTGCTCTGCGCGCTGGCGCTTCCGCTTCGCGCGGAGGTGCCGCGCGAGCTGGCCGCCGCGCTCGAGCATTTCCGTTCCGAGCCGCCCCGCGATTGGTCCTTCACGCAGACCACCGTCGCCGAGGGCCGGTCAACCGTGGAGCGTTGCGATGCCGCGCGGCCCGAATTTGCCCGCTGGTCGCTCGTCCGCAAAGACGACCGCGCCCCCACCCCGGCGGAGTTGCGGGAATACGGCGAAGGCCGCTCCCGCCGCTCCCGGACCGGCACGGCCCCCGATCTCAAGGACCAGTTCCTGCTCGCCGCGGTCGAGCTCGTGTCCACGACCCCCGAACGCCTCACGTACCGGTGCCCGCTCCGCCAGGGGGAATCGCGCGACCACACCGCCCTGCACCTGCGCGCCACCATCGTGGTGCACCGCGCCTCCGGCACCGTCGAGTCGGTCGAGCTCGCCAACCACGCCCCGTTCCGCCCGACCTTCGGGGTGAAGATCGACGAACTGCGCACCAGGATGGCGTATTCACTTCCGCAGGACGGACGGTCCGCCCTGCCGCAGGAAGTCACGACCCGGGTGCGCGGCACCGCCTTCCTGTTCAAGTCGCTCGACGGCGACCTGACCGTAACGTTCTCCGACTACGTGCGCGTGCCCCGGCCCTGAGCGCCCGGGCCGGGTCGCGGGCTCACTGCCCGCCGCTCCATTCGAACACGAACGCGCTCAACGGCGGCAGCTTGACGACGATCGACTGCGCGAAGCCGTCGCGCTCGACGTTCTCCGTGCCGCGGCCGCCATCGTTGCCCAGACCGCTGCCGCCATAGTACTGGCTGTTGGTGTTGACGACCTCGCGCCAGAAACCCTGGCGCGGGACCCCGATCCGGCAGTCGCGCTGCGCGCCGCCGAAATGGCACACGACGGCAAAGAGGACTTCCTCGGCCGGATCGCTGCGCAGGAAGGCGATGAGATTGGCATCCGCGTCGTGACAGGAGAGCCAGCGAAAGCCCTGCGGATTGAAATCGTTCCGGCTCAGGACCGGCTCGCTCAAATAGAGCCGGTTGAGATCGCGCACCAGGAGCCGGATGCCCTCGTGGTCCAGGTACTGGCAAAGATGCCAGTCCAGGCTGCCATCGTGCGCCCACTCGCGCGACTGGCCGAACTCGCCGCCCATGAAAAGCAGCTTCTTGCCCGGCCACATCCACGTGTGCGCATAGAGCGCCCGAAGGTTCGCGGACTTCTCCGCGATGTGCCACGCGCCCATCTTGAAGAGCATCGACGCTTTGCCGTGCACGACCTCGTCGTGGGAAAAAACCGTGATGAAGTTCTCCGCATACTGGTAGAGCATGCCGAACGTAAGATCGTTGTGGTGGTGGCGGCGGACGATCGGCTCCTTGGCGAAGTAGCGGAGCGTGTCGTTCATCCACCCCATGTTCCACTTGTAGTCGAACCCGAGCCCGCCGTCCCGCGTCGGCTTGCTCACGCCGGCAAACGAGGTGCTCTCCTCGGCGATCATCATCACCCCGGGATGATAATGATGCACGAGGTCGTTCACCTTCCGGATGAAGTCGATCGCCTCCAGATTCTCGCGACCGCCGAACTGGTTGGGCACCCACTGGCCCTCGCGGCGCGAGTAGTCGAGGTACAGCATCGATGCGACCGCATCCACGCGCAGGCCGTCGAGGTGATAGCGCTCCACCCAGGCGAGCGCATTCGCGATCAGGAAGCACCGCACCTCGTTGCGGCCGTAGTTGAAGATCAGCGTGCCCCAGTCCATGTGCGCGCCCTGGCGCGGATCGGCATGCTCGTACAGGTGCGTGCCGTCGAACTCCGCCAGCGCGAAACTGTCCCGCGGAAAATGCGCCGGCACCCAGTCGAGAATTACGCCGAGGCCGCGGCTGTGCAGGTAGTCGACGAACCACGCGAAATCCGCCGGCGTGCCGAAGCGGTGCGTCGGGGCGAAAAATCCCGTGACCTGATATCCCCAGGAGCCGTCGAACGGATGCTCCGCCAGCGGCATGACCTCGATGTGCGTGAAACCCATCTCGACCGCGTAGTCGGCGAGTTGCACCGCCAGTTCCCGATAGGTCAGCGGCCGGTTGGCGTCCTCAGGCTTCCGCCG
>JBEIHL010000849.1:0-2290 GCA_040381375.1 Opitutaceae bacterium | reverse complement strand
CCGCCACCAGGTCCGGCCACCAGCCTGCATTCTCGACGTTTTCGCCCGGGAAAATCCGGCCGGGAAAAAATCTCACGCCGGCTGCATCCGGCCGCGCACGTTGGCCGTTCCAACGTTTTGTTCATCGGGGCCCTCAACCCGGTCCATCAGCTGCAACTCATCATCACACGCTCAAATCAATGACACCCATCCGTTCCCTCCTCCTGTCCGTTTGTGCCGTTCTGTCCGTCACCGCCTCCGCCCAGACCAGCAGCCTCATCAACACCTCCACCCGCGGCGTCGCGGGCGCCGGCGCGAACGCCATGATCAGTGGCTTTGTGGTCCGCGCTCCGGCTGGACAACTCCGCTGGGTGCTCGTGCGCGGCGTCGGTCCCACGCTCTCTTCCTTCGGCGTCACCAACCCGCTCTCGGATCCGGCCATCCAAGTCACCGCGGGCAACGGCACGGTCATTGCGGTCAATGACAACGTCGCCACTTCGCCGAATCTCACGCTTCTTAATACGGTCACGGCGGCCGCCGGCGCGTTCCCGCTCACGAGTGCGAACGACGCCGCGCTCCTCATCGGCGTGCCGGAGGGCACCTACACCGTGCAACTCCACACCAACGCCGCCACTGAAGCGCGCCCGGCTCTGCTCGAAGTTTACGAGTTCGGCGCCGTCGGCGCGGGCACGACCAGCCAGACGATTGCCGGCCTCGCCGCCGCGAACCCGAACCTGAGTACCCTCGCCACCGCCTTGCGCGTTGCCGGCCTCGATTCCGTCGTCGCCACCGGCGGACCGTTCACGGTATTCGCCCCGACCAACGCCGCGTTCGCCGCGCTTCCGGCCGCCACGCTCAATGGTTTGCTCGCCAACCCGACGCAGCTCGCTCAGGTACTTCTGTTCCACGTCGCCAGCGGTCAGGTACTCTCGACGCAACTGACGAACGGCCAGAACATCACCACGCTCCGCACGGGCGCCCGCCCGCTCGTCGTGAATCTCACCGGCGGCGCGAAGATCGATAACTCCAACGTCGTCGCCGCTGATGTTCGCGCCCTCAACGGCGTGGTTCACGTGATCGACGCCGTGCTGCTGCCGTAAGCGTTATTCAAATCAGAGCTGAGTCCCTCCGCTCTCACCTACATCCTCCCACTCCACCCGCTCCGGATCCTTCCGGAGCGGGTTTTTTGTTCACCGAATGCGCGCACGGCGTTAGGCGCCCAAAGACCCAATCGCTGATCTCCAGCGGGACTCGGACGTGTCTTCAAAATCGTTTATTCCTGTCATTCTGAGCGCAGCGAAGAATCCACTTGAGCTCTCGCACCCAGGCAGCGCCGCGCGACCGCTACTGGATTCTTCGCTTTGCTGCTGATGAACGTCATGCCGTTTTCTCCCGGATAGGCACCAAATCCAGGCCAAGCTCGGCGGCGCATTTTTGGAGATAGCGGCGCTGCCGTTGGCGATAGGCCTGCTCGTAAGAAGCGAGGCCGCGTTCGACATACGCGAGCCCGTGGCGCATCGCGCGGTAGAACAGCACCGCGAGCTTGCGCGCGGTCGCGAAGGTGCCGGCGGCATGAGGATTGAGGGTTGGGGGCATGATGGCGTCGTCGCCGCAAAGCGCCCGATGGGGGCAAGGGCAGGAAAAGCTGCTGAGCGGGCTTGCCGGCTTGCGCACGGACGCACCAAAGAACCACGCCCGGCCACCGGAACCAGTCTCAGACCCGGGCAAAAAAGCGCCATCCGAGCGACGGCCACGCTGCGCCGTCACGGCTTCGACTCCTGCCACCAAAGTTCATTGGCGTGCCGCACGCAATACGCGCAGCGAATTACTGCGGGGCTCAGAATGACAAACCAGTTGAAGACACGCCCTAGAATCTCAGCCCGGCGGAAAGCTCGTAGGTCCGGGGGGCCTGGTAGATGCGCTGGAGGATGTGCGCGCGGCCACTCCCGTTGTCGACCGCGCTGGCCGGGTAAGCCTCGTCGTCGTCCAGCAGATTCCTCGCCCGGAGCGACACCGTCCAATTCAGGTTTCGATCCAGCAGTTTCTGGCGCCACGCGTAGCTCACGAACGCATCCGTGACCAAGGAATCTTTGCCGATGAACGCGTTCGCGACATCGAAGGTTCCGCCTCTTTCCGGGTAGCCGATCGCGGGAGCTTCCCGCCAGCGCACGCTGCCGCCGACGCGCGTGCCTTTCAACGGGCCCTGGTCGAAAACGTAGCTCCCGACCACATTCACCAGCCAGTTGTTGCCGCGCAGCCTCGGCCCACCGACTTGGGCCTCGTGGTAGTTCAACCGGCGCTCGATGCCCGT
>JBEIHL010000848.1:0-2292 GCA_040381375.1 Opitutaceae bacterium | reverse complement strand
TCCATCAGCGCTTCGGCGCCGGAAACTCCGTCACCGAGGCCTTCGACCCGAACAGCCACGCTCGCTTCAATCCGGGTATCGCCCGCAGGGTCGTCACCCCCGCGTCGTCCACCGCCGTATCGGTCAGGTTGATGACCTCGAGTTGCTTCAAGCCGGCGAGCGCGGCCAGACCGCCCGACGTTACTTTGGTTCGCGTCAGGTCGATCGCCCGCAGGTTTTCCCAGCGAGCCAGGATCTTCAACCCGGCGTCCGTCACCGGCGTGCGCGCCAACTCGGCGTCCACCACGAATCGCGCCACGGGCGCAAGTTCGGCCAGCACCTGATCCGTGCCGCGCTGCGGCGCGCTCGCCGTGCGCAAGACCAGTCCGTCCGTGGGAATTTGTGAACGCGGCACCAACTTTACGCCGAGCTTCTTTTCGAGGGCCGCGATCTCCGCGGCCTTTTCCCGCCAGTCGGGCGCGAGCCGCACGGGCGCGACCCTCGCCGGGCGCAGCGCCGGAACGTTGGGGAACTCCGCCAGGGACTTCGTGACCGAAGCGCCACCTTCGATCCACAAGGCGATGATCTTGATCTCGTCCGCGGACAACAGCGGTTTGCCGTCACTCGGCATCACTTCCTCATCGGACGCCGGCAGCGTGATCCGCCGGTGCAATTCGCTCCCCTTGAGATCGCCCGGCTTGACGATGCCGCCCGACTCCGCGCCCGCCATCAGGTGCTCGAACGAGTCGAGCCGCAGCCCGGCCTTCTTCTTCTCCGGTCCGTGGCAGACCACGCAGTGCCGATCCATGACGGGCGCGACCCGAGCCGCATAAAACGTCGGTTCAGCCGCCGAGGCCACGCCCCCGACCGCGAGCAGCAACAGCCAGCGCCAGGCCAGACGTCCGCTCCGCTCAGGCGAGGATTGCATCGATGACCCGCGACGGGAGCACGCCGGTGAGCTTCTGATCGAGTCCCTGAAACTTGAAAGAGAGCTTGTTGTGATCGAGGCCGAAGAGGTGAAGCAGAGTCGCGTGGAGGTCACGGATGTGTACCGGGTCTTTGACGATGTTGTACGAAAAATCATCCGTCTCGCCGTAGCTCATGCCTGGCTTCACGCCGCCACCCGCCAGCCACATGCTGAAGCAACGGGGATGGTGATCGCGGCCGTAGTTGTCCGGTCGCAGCACGCCCTGTGAGTACACGGTCCGCCCAAACTCGCCGCCCCAGATCACCAGCGTGTCATCGAGCAGCCCGCGCTGCTTCAAATCGGTCACCAACGCGTACGTCGCCCGGTCCGACTCCTCCGCCATGAGTTTGATGTTCGTCGGCAGATTGCTGTGCTGGTCCCAGGTGCGCAGAAACACCTGGGTGAACAGCACGCCGCGCTCCGCGAGTCGACGCGCCATGAGGCAGTTGTAGGCATAGGTGCCCGGCTCCTTCGCCTTCGGGCCGTACAGCTCCCAGGTCGAGGCGGGTTCGTTGGAAAAGTCCGTCAGCTCCGGCACCGAGGTCTGCATCCGAAACGCCATCTCGTACTGCGCAATCCGGGCGTTGATCTCCGGATCGCCGACGCGCTCGAAGAGCTGGCGATTGAGGTCGTTGACGCCGTCGATCATCGCGCGGCGCAAGTCACCGTCGACGCCCGCCGGGTTGTTGATGTACAATACCGGGTCGTTGCCCGCGCGCAGCGCGACCGCCGCGTGTTCCGGCGAAAGAAAACCCGAGGACCAGAGCCGGTTCGACAGGGCCTGCACGTTCGTCCGAATCGGCATCTTCGACGTCATCACGACAAACGTCGGCAACTCGTCGTTCGCCGCGCCGAGTCCGTACGACAGCCACGCGCCGATCGAGGGTCGTCCGGCGAACATGTTGCCCGTCGTCAACTGCAGGATCGCCGGCTCGTGATTGATCGCCTCGGTGTGCAGCGACTTGATCACGCAGAGTTCGTCCGCCACCCGGGCCGTGTGGGGAAACAGTTCCGACACCCAGTGGCCCGCTTTGCCATGCTGGCAGAAATTATACACGCTCGGTGCGATCGGAAATCTCGCCTGGCTCGCCGTCATGCCGGTCAGCACCTGGCCGCCACGCACGGACTCCGGCAGGTCCTGGTCAAACCGATTCGCCAGTCCAGGCTTGTAGTCCCACGTCTCGAACTGCGAAGGCGACCCCGCCATGAACAGGTAGATCGCACGCTTCGCCTTCGGCGCAAAATTCGGCCCCGCGGCGCCGGCGACGGTACCGTTCGCGAGCAGATCCGGCGCGGTGCGCCCGAGCAGCGTGGCCAGTCCCGCCGCCCCCAGCGCCTTCACGCCC
>JBEIHL010000847.1:0-2300 GCA_040381375.1 Opitutaceae bacterium | reverse complement strand
GCGCATCGGGCGGCGGCGGCAGCCACTGGTGCTCACCGGTGACAAACTTGAAACGCTGCGTCCAGCCCAGGAAGCGCGCCGCATCGCCGCTCCAGCTCAACACCCGCTCGCCTTCGAGCGGGACCGGAACCAGTCGCCATTCGTCCTGGCCGATCGCCTGCTGCCAGTCGTTGAAATCGCCGGCCAGGTACACGGTGTCGCGCGCCGGATCGATCGCCCCGCCGTGATCGAGCGGCAGGACGAACGTCACCTTGCCGTCGACGTTGTCGAAATAGTACCGTACGCCCGCGCCGCCGGCAGCCCCGGTGCCGGAGCCAGCGCTCCGAGCATGGGACCGTGCTTTCCCAGCGTAAAACGGGGATGGCTCCGGCCGCCCCAATCCCGATCGAGCTCGATGATCCCCGAGTCGAGGGACTCGAGCCAGGCGCGGACAATGCGATGCGGTTCGGGCATGAAGGAGGAGCGAGCATTTGCCGGACCGGATTCGCGACAAGCGGGAAACGTAAACGATCGTTTCTTCCCCGGGAGCGCGGACGTCCTCGTCCGCATTCGTCGAACCTGCGGACGAGGACGCCCGCGCTCCCAGGAGAACCCTCGCGCCGCGGGTTTGACATCCCACCCCGCCGCCGCGTGGGTTCTGTCTCCCGTGTCTGCCCGCCAGAAAATCCTCGTCGCCATGTCCGGCGGAGTCGACAGCTCCGTCGCCGCACTGCTGCTGCAGCAACAGGGTCATGACATCACCGGCGCGTACATGAAGAACTGGATCAACGAGGACAACGTGCTCGGCGACTGTCCCTGGCAGCAGGACATCGAAGACGCCCGCGCCGTGGCCAGCCACCTCGGGATTCCGTTTCAAGTCGTCAACCTGATGCGCGACTACCGCACCCGGATCGTCGACTACCTGCTCGACGGCTACGCCCGCGGGCTGACGCCCAACCCGGACATCATGTGCAATCGGGAAATCAAGTTCGGTGTATTCCGGGCCTGGGCCCGCGAGCACGGCTTCGACGCGGTCGCGACCGGGCACTACGCGCGCCGCGAGGCGCCGGGCGCCGACGTGGGATTGTTCGAGGGCTTGGACAAGAACAAGGACCAGTCCTACTTCCTCGCGCTGCTCTCGCGCGACCAGTTGCGCGACGCCCGCTTTCCGATCGGCCACCTGCAGAAACCGGAGCTGCGCCACCTGGCGCGGGAAGCGCGGCTGCCGACCGCAGACAAGAAGGACAGCCAGGGGATCTGTCTTATCGGCGAAGTGAAGATGGCGGATTTCCTCCGGGCCTACGTGCCCGACGCCCCGGGCCCGATCGTCCGGGCGACCGATGGCAGCGTGCTCGGTCAGCACCGCGGCCTGCACTTCTATACCCTCGGCCAGCGGAAGGGCATCGGCATCCCGTCCAACACGGATCACGAGGCCTACGTGGTGGTGGGAAAACGCGCGGCGGATCGCGCGCTGCTCGTGGCGTTCGACCATCCCGATGCGCCGGGTCTGTTCCAGACGACCGTACGGGTGCACGCCTTGAGCTGGACGGGCGATCCGATCACCGGGCCGCGCCGGCTGGAAGGCCGGGTGCGGTATCGCGATCCGCGGGTGCCCTGCGAATTCGTGCCCGAGGGCGGCGACACCGCGCGGGTCACGTTCGACCAGCCGCAGCGCGGGCTGGCCAGCGGCCAGGTGCTGGCGCTGTACGAAGGCGAACGAGTCCTCGGCGGCGGCATCTACGCCTGACGGGCGCTTGGGGGAACTCTCGGGGGGAGACGGCCCCTTGGGAAGAAACGCCCCGCCCAGAGATAGCCTCGACTGCGAAGGAGGCGGGCCTAGCCTGTAGCCATGAATTTTCCGCGTGCGCTCTGTCTCGCCGTCCTCGCCGCGAGCCTGCCGTTGGGGGCGTCGGCCGCCGATGAGCCGGAGGCGCCGAAGACCAGCATGAAGAACGTGCTGAAAGCCCGCATCGCGGAGGACGCCCGAAAGGCCGAGGCCAAACGCGCCGCCGCGAAAAAATCCCCGGCCAGCCCCGCGAACGCGAACCCGGCGGCCGGGACCGCGGCTCCCGCGGCAGCCACTTCCCCGGCGACTCCGGCAGCCGCCGTTCCGACGTCCACCCGCAAAGGTAGTGCGAACGAACCCGCCACCGTCCTGCCCAAGGTCGAGGTGAAGAAGAGCCGCATCACGGTCCTCGATCAGCAGCTCGCGAAACAGGAAGAGGATATCGCGCGCGAGCGGAAGAACCTCAAGGCGTCCGAAGTCGATGTCGCCCTCAACACCTCCAAGATCGCGGCCCCGCTGGCCATCTTCGGCGGCG
>JBEIHL010000846.1:0-2307 GCA_040381375.1 Opitutaceae bacterium | reverse complement strand
GATCTCAAACTTGAGATGGACGAGCTCTTCGCCCCCCGAAAAGGGAGAAGGCGGCGGAATGGTTTGCTGTCCTGGCGCGGTCGGTTGAAGCATGGCCGAAAATAGGTAAAACTACCGGCCCGAAGGACGGCATGTGATCTTATCGCTCCAAGGCGGCTGAGCTTTAGCAAATACGTGCGCGCTCAACGGCTTTACCACGTTGCGCAGCGCGGAGCCCGCCGAAGCGTGACAGTCAGATCCATTTTTCCTTCGCGGACGGCTTCACATCCACGGGAAGACTCATGGCCCGGGACACAGGAACCGCCTCATGGAGGATGAGGATCCGGGTCCGTCTGACTTCGAGGTTCACGGGGGTCGGATGCCCCAAGACGTGGCCCACGGCGCCTCCTACCGCGACCGACTGCAAATAGACCCAACCTTCGGCGAGCAAACGGTTCGCCGCGATATCTCCCTGTACCACCTGAATCTGACGCACTCCGGAAGTCATACCCCACTACTCTTGGGGGTGTTCCCGGCGCTTATCGCAAACGAATCACGTTACGGTTCGGAATGCATCGCGCCCAAAGCGGGAGGCATCCGCATTCAGTTCGTTTCACCGCATCCCCGGGAAAAATTTGCCGGGTCTTTTTCCGGCGCCCGACAAAACAAGGAAAAATTTACGGCGGTCAACCAAAGTGTGTTGTAAGTAGTTATACTCAAATAGCCTAAAACAGAGCTATTTTTCTTGGCCCAGGATTAGCAAAACCCACGGGCATGAGTGCCTATTCTGTTGCTGCCATCGCCGAGTTGCCCCCCGCCGCCGTTACCCCTGCCTATCGACTGGGTGCCGCCAAAGATGAGCGGAATGAGCGGATCGAGCGTTTTCTACCGCTGGTTGCCCAAGTGCTCTCGAAGATTCGAAGGACGCTGCCACCGCACGCGGACATCGACGAATTGTACAGCGCCGGCGTGACAGGTCTGATTTCGGCGGTCGAGCGCTTCGATCCATCCCAGGCGAATTCGTTTCCCGGCTATGTTTGCCTGCGGGTTCGCGGGGCGATTCTGGACGAGCTGCGGCGGCTCGATCCGTGTTCGCGCAGTTCGCGTTCCCGCTCCCGCAAGATTCAGCAGGCGATTCTCGAGGTGGAACAGGAACTCGGGCGCGCGCCGACCGACCGGGAGTTGAGTGCGCAGCTGAAGATCACGGTGGCCGAACTCGAGCGTTGGAGGGAGATCACGACGCCGGTGCGTCTGCTTTCGCTCGATGCGCCGGTGGATTCCGACTCCGATTCGAGCTCCGCCCTGCACGAAGCGATCGCCGATACCGAGCACACCTGCGTGCGCGACCGGATGGAGCATCAGGAATTGCTCGATCTGCTCACGGATCGGATGGGCGCGCTGCCCGAGATCCAGCAGCGCGTGCTCTCCATGTACTATTTCGACGGGATGCGTTTCGCGGAGATCGGCGGGGTGTTCGACATCACCGAAACGCGCGTTTGCCAGATCCACAAGGAAGCGGTGCGGAAACTGGAGCGCGTCATCCGCTCCGCCCAGCAGCGTTAAACCGGCAGCATCACCCGTTTCATTTCCGGCGCGTCCGCTCAGCCCTTCGCCGCCGGCAGCGTGATGAAGAACTCCGTGCCGGCACCCGCGGTGCTTTCGACGCGGACATCGCCGCCGTGCGCCTGCACGACGTTTTTCACAATCGCGAGTCCGAGACCCGTGCCGCCCTGCTCGCGCGAGCGCGCCTTGTCCACCCGGTAGAAACGTTCGAACACCCGCGCCTTCGCTTCCGCCGGAATACCCGGGCCGTCGTCGCGCACGGTGAGTTCGACCCGCGTGCGATCCAGACCGCGGCCGCCCACCACGAGGTGGCCACCCTCGCGGCCGTACTTGATGCCGTTATCAATCAGGTTGGCCAGCACCTGGCGCAAGCGCTCGGGATCGGCGTGCGCGACGGCGTCGGCCGCCACGCGGTTTTCGAGGGTGACCTGCCGCGCGCGCGCGATCAGGGCGGCGTCGTCGAGCGCGTCCTGCGCCGCCGCGCGCAAGAGCACCGGCTGCAGGTGCAGCTCGATCCGACCCGAATCCAGCCGCGCGAGCAGGAGAAGATCATCGATCAACAGCGTGAGCCGGCTCGCGTGCTTGTCGATGATCTCGAGAAAACGCCCCGTCACCGCCGGATCGCTCTTCCCGCCGTCGATCAGCGTCTCGGCGGCGCTCTTGATGAGCGAGAGCGGCGTTCGCAGCTCGTGGCTCACATTGGCCACGAACTCCGGTCGCACCGACACGAGCTGGCGGAGGCGCGTGAGGTCGTGAAACACGAGG
>JBEIHL010000845.1:0-2308 GCA_040381375.1 Opitutaceae bacterium | reverse complement strand
GCGATGCGCGTCGACGCCGTACTGCACGACACCCGGAATGTGCTGGTCGCCGGCGACGTGGAACGCGAACGCCTTCCGCATCTCGCGCACGGCCCGGTTGCGGGCGGTCTGCGGCCAGCCGTTGGTGTCGTAGTCGGCGCGCAGGACCATGGCCTCGCGGCCGTGAGTGGTCGGGAACGACGAAAAGATCGTCTGCGAAATCACCACCTTCATCTCCGCGCCGCGCCAGTCGCGCACCCACTCGCGCAGAAACTGTTCCTGCTTGTCGCCCAACAGCACGAGCCCGGGCAGGTCGGAGGTCTTCGGGTCGAAGTTGGGATTCGTCTCGTGGTCGGCGCGGCCCCCGGTCGGTGGGACTTTGCCGCCGGGGCCGGACTTGTACTGCCGGTCCGCGAGCACCGCGAAACTCACGCGGCCGTACGTGAAGCCGCCGTAGTACTGCAGGATGCCGCGCTTGCTCGGCGTCGGATCGTAAGGGTCGGGATGGTGCGCCGTCTGCGTGCGGTAGACGACGTTCACCCACTCGGGTGCCATCATGTAGCCGCCCGCTTCCTGCGTGGCTCCCTGCGCCGCGCCGCCTTCGCCCCAGATGTTGCCCTGGTAGACGTCGTGGTCGTCCGGTAGCGAGACGCTCGGCCGATCACGCAGCAGCTCGCGCCAGGTCCAGCCGTGCAGGTACCACTTCCGCAGATAGTCGATGATCGCGAGGTCCGTGGGCGAACGAATGATCCCGTAGCCGCCGCTGCTCTCGTAAAACTGGTCGCCGGTGAACGCGAGCAGGTCGGGGTTCAGCTTGGCGACGCTCGCGAGATAGCGCGTGTTCGGAAAGGCCTCGTGGATGTTGCAGGAGACGTCGGCGACGCTGATGACCGGCTGGTCCTTCGGGTCGCGGCGAATCGTGCCGGTCCAGTGGTGCTCCTCCGTGCGGCCGCCCCGAAAGGCGAGGGCATAGGCGAGGCGATAGGGCGTGTCCCGCGTGTCGTCCCAATCCGCGATCCGAAACATCGCGCACCGCGCTTCGGCGTGAATCGGGGCTTCGGCGATCGTCTTCCAGTCCGCGCCGGCGCGGATCTGCAGCCGCACGTTCTTGGCATCGTCGGCGCCGAGCGGCGGCATCTGCGCGTTCAGTTTCATGATGCGCCCGGCCAGGGTGTAGTGGGAAAACAACAATGGGCCGAAGTTGCGGTCCGGGTGCGCGTCCACCTTGGGCCCGCCGATGCGCCAGTCCGCGAACCAGAATGCGCCCAGCCCGGCCGTCCCGGCGCTCACGGTCTTCTTCCCGGGTGCCTTCGCCTTGGCCTTCGCGCCGGCGGGAGCCGCGCCGGGCGTGGTGAAATTGTTCACGAGCGCGAGTCCGCCCTGGCAGCGGTCGCGGGGGAAATCCTTTTCCACCTTCCCGAGCTCGCGTCCGCCCGTTGTGGATACGGTGAGCGCGAACCGAACGTTGTCGCCGGCCGGTGTGCCGGTGAGTTGGAGTTCGGCCTCACTGCCATCGAGCGTGACCGAGCCGGCGCGGGCGTCCGCGAGCGAGCCGATGAACAACCCGCCTGCGGCCGTGATACCGGCCTCGAGTCCGCGGCCGGAGATGAGGCTGTTGCGGGGGTCGGGCAGCGGCCCGCGGATGCCGATTCGGAAACCGCACGAGCCCGCGCCCCGCCCGAGCGGCGAGCCATCCGCGCGGCCGACGCGCACGCGCAGCGTGAAGGCGGCGTCGCGTTCGCTGAGCGAGCGCGTGAGCACGTGGACGTTGCGATCGGCGGCGGCATTTGTGCACTCGGCCCGGCCGCCGGCGACGCGCCAGTCCTGCAGGGGATTCGACCAGAAGTCCGGGCCCAGCCACACGCGGTCGGGACAGTCCCGCCAATTGGCCAGGAGGTCGTCGCCGGAGGAAGATGGGGCGGCGCCGATCAGCGGCGGGAGCGTGTTGGCCACGGCGGCGCCCACGGCGAGCGCAGCGGAGTTCTGGAGGAAGTGGCGGCGGGTCAGGTCGGACCGGGGGTTGGCCATGGCGCGCCAAGCAAGACGGCGGGCGCAACCCGACGTCAAGGCCGCGCGGCGGCGCGCCAAAGTAACGCGAGCATCCTTTTCGCGCTACCGGGGCAGAATGATTCGACGTTTACACGGGGGCGCCGCCGGCATCGGATCGCGGCGAATGTCCTGCCTCGGGAAGCTTTGTCGTCTAGCTTTGTTTTTCGCGCTCTGGTCTGAGCTCGGCGCGGCCGGCGCGTTCGCAGCGTCCGCGCCTCCACCCAATATCGTGTGGATCATTGCCGACGACATGTCGCCCGACACGGGAGCTTATGGGATG
>JBEIHL010000844.1:0-2312 GCA_040381375.1 Opitutaceae bacterium | reverse complement strand
GTCCTCGGCTTTGCGCGTGCCGGCGAGCACGGCGGTCGAAGCTGCGGTCGGATGATGCTGGTAGTAAACCCAGAGGCAGGTGCCGAGGAACATGAACCCCGTCCAGATCGGCACCGCCCCGAATCCGAGCACGAACATCGCCTTGCGCGCCTCGCGTGATGACTTCGCCGAGCACCAGCGCTGCACCGAGTCCTGATCGAGCTGGCCGGCCAGGAAGTTGGCCACGCCCACCAGGACCAGCATCAGCGCCGTCTTCTCCGTGAGCGAAAAACCGGACCGCACCGCCTCCAGCTGTCCGGTCGCGGGATTGAGGTCGCGGAACGAAAGCTTGTTCGCGGCCCACGCCTCCGAGAACACCTGCGCGATTCCGCCCGGGAGCGCATGCACGATGAACACCACGCAGGCCACCGCACCCGACAGCAGCACCACCGTCTGTATGACGTCGGTCCATACGACCGCTTCGAATCCGCCCTTGATCGTGTAGATCGCCGTGACACCGGCGGAAAGGGCGATGCAGGCCAGCACGGGGAGCTGCGTCATGGACGAGAGGAGGACGGCCAGCAGGTACGTGATGGTGGCCGCCCGCGTGACCTGCATCCCGAGGTACACGAACGCCGCATAAAGCGACACCGATGGCCCGAACCGCAGCGCCAAGTAATGATACGCCGAGTGCACCGTGCCGCGCCGGAAGAACGGAATGAAGGCGTAACACGCCAGCAGCACCACGAGCGGAAACGCGAGCGGCGGCAGAATCCGGAGCCACGCGGTCTTGAAGCTGTCCGCCGGGTACGCGATGAACGTGATCGAACTGATGGTTGAACCGATGAAGCTCAGCCCGATCGCCCAGCCCGGAAAATCGCGGCCGCCGAGAAAGTAGCGGTCGGTGGTCTGGTTGCGCTTCGAAAAGCGCAACCCGATCGCCAGCGTGAGAACCGCGTAGGCGACGATGACCAGCAGATCGACGGGATGCAGCGTCATGCGGCGGAAGGCTCCCGCACCCTCAGCGATAGAGCGCCGCAAACTCCGTCAGCGGGATGATGGTGACCTCGACGTCCTCCTTGTTCACGGAATAGATAGTGGCGAGCTGCCCCTGGTGTTCGAAACCGCGCATGTAGTGATAACCGGCGCTTTTCGCCCGTCCCTGCCAGCGCGCACTCGTGGGTTCGGGCCGGACGTTGGCGATGCGATCGTAGACGAGTCCGTCCTTCGAGACCGCGATGCTGAACGGAATCCGGCCTTTGGTACTGGGATTCACCAGAAGAACATAGAGGCCGTTGCTGAGCCGGAGCCCGTGGTGGCGCGCGCCGGACTCGGGGAAGTTGGTGACGACGGGTTCCGTCCAGCTCACGCCGCTGTCGACGCTATAGCACCGCATGAGCCGCTTGGGTGTGCGCGTGCGGAAGTGGGAAACGAGGTGCCCGTTGGGCAGCGGGTACCATTCGGCCTCCTCGAGTTTTCCGGCGCCGGGCAGGTCGCGAATCGTCCAGTCGTCGATCGCCCTCACCCCGCCCTTGGCCGACTTCATCGGGCCCCAGCTGCCGACTCCGCCCTTGCCGAGGATGAGCCAGTCGCCGTCGGGGACGCGCTCCGGAACGTTGCCGGCGAAGAAGTTTTTCGCGATCGCCGTCCGCTCGCCGAAGCGGCCGTTCCGGGAATCCCATTGGAACGCGAGCAGCACCGGCTCCTCGCCGGACGGCCCGGCATCGGAAGCGTCGCGCAGTGCGGCGAGCGCGAACATCTCGCCCTCGCGCAGCCAGAAGCCGCACGCCGTATAGCGGCGGCGGGGATGGCGGCCGGTGAGGTCGACCGGCGCCTCCCACTGGCGGCCGTCCCGACTCGTGGCATACCGGACGCGTTGCCCGGCGAAGTCCTCACCGACGTATCCATCATTCCACTTCGCAAAATACCGGCCGTCGAAGAACACGATCTTGGGATGGTGCATGAACGCCGACTCGTTTTGCACCCCGCGGGCGACGACGCTGGTCGTACCCCGGTAGACCGGCAGCTTCGCCCACTCGATCGCCTCCGGATCGGACGGCAGCCCGGGGACGTTGAACATTCCGGCCAGCACCTCCGGCGCCGGGATCGCGCGCTGCGCCGAAGCGCCGTCGGCGGAAGCCGCGAGAAGGCCGGCGACCAGGCAGGAGACGCGGCCCCGAGCGAACCGGCGGGCAAGGTGGGAGCGGAGAAAATGCATGCGATTATCTTGGGGTGGAGGGAAAGCAGGCAAAGCGGTATCGAAAAGTGCGGTTCACCGTCGCCGCCCCGCCGCGAACATCAGCCGGCACGCGGTGCCCCGGCTGATCCGGATG
>JBEIHL010000843.1:0-2313 GCA_040381375.1 Opitutaceae bacterium | reverse complement strand
TGGCTGGTGGGCGTCGGGTTGCTGACCGCGGTGAAAGTCGATCTGCATCCGGCGGAGGCGGGCGCGCGGATACCCTCGCTCGAGGTCCTGCGGGCCGCACGCCAGCAGGCCGCCAACCGGCCGCGTCGCGTCATTTTCAACAACGACGGCAACGAGCCCGTTTACCTCTGCAAGACGACCTCGCCGGAGGAACTGCTCAGCTATCGGACCACGCCGCTGGCGGGCACGCACGTCGACGCGATCTTCTATTGCACGTGGAGTTCCGGTTTCGGCCTGTTCACGCACGGCACGAAGGTGGGGGACGTGTTTTCCACCCGGGAAGGTGTGTTCGAACGCAACCTAGCGCCGGAGATGATCGCGGCGGGAACCGATCCCCTGCGGGTCATGACCGAGTTTGGCCGGAAGCACGGCATCGAGATTTTCTGGTCGTTCCGGCTGAACGACACCCACGACGGCAGCGGCGCGGCTTACGGTCCGATCATGTTCCGGGCGAACCGGCTGAAGCGTGAGCATCCGGAGTGGCTCATCGGTTCGGCCACGCAGAAGCCGAAGCACGGTGCGTGGTCGGCCGTGGACTTCACCCGCGACGAAATCCGCGACCTCGCGTTTCGCTATGTCGAGGAGGTCTGCCGGAACTACGATGTCGATGGGGTCGAAATCGATTTCATCCGCCATCCGGTGTTTTTCAAACGCGCCGCCCAGAGCGGCACCGAGTGCAATGACGAGGAACGGCGCCTGATGACGGACCTGCTGCGGCGCATTCGCACGATGACCGAGGCAGAGGGACTTCGCCGGGGGCGTCCCATCCTCTTGGCCGTGCGCGTGCCGGACTCGGTCGAGTACTGCCGGGCGATCGGGCTCGATTTGAAGCGCTGGCTCGGCGAAAGCCTCGTCGACCTGCTCATCACGGGCGGGTATTTCCGCTTGAACGACGTCGCGTACAGCGTCGCGCTTGCCCGCGAGCATGGCGTGAAGGTGTATCCGTCGCTCGACGAGTCGCGGGTGCGTGATCCCGACGCCCGGAAATTGAGGTCCACCACCGAGGCCTACCGCGGCCGCGCGCTCGAAGCCTGGGGCGCGGGGGCGGACGGAGTTTATCTCTTTAACGCGTTCAACCCGCTCGACCCCATCTGGCGCGAACTCGGCTCCCCGGCGCAACTGGCGGCGAGCGGCCAGGACTACTTCGCCAGCATGCTCGGCCAGGGCGCGGCCGCGGGCGGCGCGTATCCGCACGTCGGATTCATGCGGATTCCGCGGCTCAATCCGGCGAGTCCGGTCGCGCTCCGCCCCGGCGGCGTGGAGAGTGTGTCCATCGTGATTGGGTCCGGGGCGGCGCAAGGGGCGCGGGACCCCGTTCCGGCTGGGGCCTTGCGGTTCCAGTTTGCCGCCGCGCCGACGGCCGCCCACTTGAAGATCAGCGTCAACGGCGTCTCGCTGACCGGTGGGGAGGTGCGCGGAACATGGCTCGAGTTCGATCTCGCGCCTGGAGTCCTCCGGTCGGGCGCCAATGAAATCACCGTCGCGCTTGCCGCCGGGGCGCCCGTACTGTCTTGGACGGACCTGCATTGCCGGCTGCCGGCGATCCCGGTGCCTTGAGGTGTCACCTTTCAATTGTAGGAGCGGCTTCACGCCGCGACCGAACGTGAGACCGGTCGTCCGGTCGCGGCGTAAAGCCGCTCCCACAGCCGGAACGAAGGCACCTTCCCCTGCCTCTCCGGCCCCCGGCTTGCATCGATCGCTGCTCCGCGCGTGAATTCGCGGATGTCCGCCGACCCCGTCGCCCTTGCCCAGGAGGTCAGTCCGCGCCAGCGCGGCCTCTTCCTGAAGAACCTCGCCGACTTTCAAACCGAGCTCGCGCGCATCCAGGCCGGATTCGGGCCGGGCTTCTCCGTTTGGGCGCAGCGCAAAGAGCTTCCGATGCTCGTGTTTCGCACGCTGCGGCGCGTGCAGGATCTTCGTCTCCGGGGGCGGGAGCTGGGCGTATCGTTTGCCGAGATGCATCTGAGCGAAGGCGTGGCTGCCCGTGACCTGCGGCGGGCGCTCTGCACGGCGAACTCGATCGCCGACCTGCTTCAGGCGGCCATGATTGTCGTGCCCGGGGTGCTCGCTGAAGCGATCGACGCGTATCTGAAACGCAACGACCGCATCTACGACCTGCCGAGCGTGCCGTTGCTCGAGGCGAGCCGGGAGGAACTGCGAACGCAGGCGGCGTGGGCCAGATCGGCCCTGGAGGTGCTGGCGCGCGAGGCCGGCGAAACACCGGACGCGACGTTCGTCGCCCGGGTGCAGACGCTGGCGGAATCGCTGCCGGAG
>JBEIHL010000842.1:0-2317 GCA_040381375.1 Opitutaceae bacterium | reverse complement strand
GTAGTTGTTGATATCGTAGTAATCGATCGCACGATTGTTGTTGTCGAAGGCCTCGATGATCCACGGGCGGTCGAGCACGATGTCGCGCAAGGAAACCCGGACCGGGCCGTTGAGGGTCGTGGTCATGCCACCGAAGTGCCCCGGATTCGGCCGGGAGCGGTTCGAGAGCGAGAGGCTGGCGCCGCCGTCAATCCGCCACTGACCGTCATCGTAGCGGTACTTGACCGTGTACTGGTCGGTGGCGCCTTCGAACGTCTGCGATCCGCCGGACAACGTCACCGCGCCGCGGCCGGTTGCACCGATGGTTTCCTTGGGAGTGAAGCTGAACGGCACGCCCGTGGCGGGAAGCGGCGCCGCGACCGTGCCGGCGTTGAAGGCCCAGCTCTGCGTGCCAATGTACGTCTTGTACGAGTTGTGCTGCACATTGAGCGACAGGACGGAATTCTGCGCCGGGCGCCAGTCGACCTTCAGGCCGTAATTGCGCCGGGACTGGCTGCGCGGGCCGTCCTGGAGCGTGAACTGCTGCAGGTACGGATTGCTGAACGACGATCCCGTGCCCGTGCCGGTGGCGGTAAAGAGGGTCGTCGCGAGATGCTGCTCGTTGTACTTGTTGCTCTGCATCCCGGTCACGACGATGCCGAAATTCTTGTTCACCGGGAGCGTGTAGTCGAATTCCCAGCCGAGCTGAACCTTGCGCGTCGGATGATCGCCATTGGTGTGCGGGGTCTTGCTGAAGGTGAGATTCTCGCTGTTGCCGATGAGGGTGAGGCCGTAGTTCAACCGCGCCTTGCTGCGCTCGAACGCGCTCTTCGTCACCAGATTGACCGAACCGGCGAGCGAGTCAGCCGGCGTCGAGGGCGTCGGCACCTTGGTCACCTCGATGCGCGAAATATTGTTCAGCGCGAGGGTGTTCATGTTGAAGTTGCGGTCCGGCGACGCGTTGGCGCTTACCAGGGCCGCGCCGTCCGAGGAGAACGACGTCATCGCCCCTCCGATGCCGCGCACCGAGATGCCGACGATTTCGACCTCGGAGTACTCCGCCGTCAGGCCGGGGATGAACTTGAGAAATTCCCCGACGTTGCTGCCGAGCACGTCGCCGAGCTCGTCGGTGGCCATGACGTTCTTGATGTTCGGGGCGAAGCGCTGCTCGTTCGTCGCGATGGCTCGGGCGTCGGTCTCCTTGTCGGACGTGACGCGAAAGCTGTCGAGTTTGACCACGCTGCCGGCGGAGCCGTACCGCGCCTGACTGGTCAGCTCGACGTTGCGCTCCACCGACGCTCCCGGGACGAGATTCAACGCGATCTGCTGCGTATCGAGGTCGGTGTAGAACACCTCGAGGGTGACGTTGCCGCCGGGAACGCCGACCAGCCGGTACGTGCCGGACTCGTCGGTGTAGGCCACGATGTCCGTTCCTTTCACCGACACCCGGGCGTTGTTGAGGAAGTTGCCGGTGACGACGTTCTGCACCCGACCGGAAATCGTTCCGGTGGACTGCGACGATGCTGCGGCCCCCGGGGCCGCCGTTTGGGCCCGGGCGAGCGGCGCGGTCAAAGCGCCGAGGGCCAGAGCGAGGACTACCAGTCGTTTAGTTTGCTTCATGTTATACCTGGGGACCAATCAAAGGGACGTGGGGCTATGGAAAGGGACGGCGAACGAGAAACAGAGCAAAGTGACGGTCGGAGCAGGTGCAATGCCGCGCAAGGCGTCCGTCACCCGAAACACCGCCCCCGCGACGACCGGCGGACGGAGAGAAACGTCCAGCAATCCCGGTCCAGCAACCACGCCGGGGGCGAAACGAAGTTGACGCATAAGCACGTGGAGAACGTCGCGCCAAAACGCGCCGGAGGTCCAGACGCGAATGCTCATTCTGTGCAGCCCGTGCACGTTCGCTCATCCGCTCGGTCGTAATCGGCGTCAGCCGGGGAATCTGGTAACCGTTCGGTACACTTCGGCTCCATGGCCCCAGCCGGCCGATATCGGCTCCGCGCCACAAAAAATACTTTCGCTTCGCGTGCGTTGGGCATTGATTGGGACCGATGCTTTCGTGGAAAACCGCCGCCCTCGCCGGGACCCTCGCCGCCGTCTGTACCACCGCCGGCGCCGCGTCGGCGCCGGTGGACTACGTCCGGGACGTCAAACCGATCCTCAAGCAGAACTGCTATCGCTGCCACGGCGCCTCTCAACAGAAGGGCGGCATGCGAGCGGATACGGTGGCCTTCATCACGGAAGGCGGTGACGTCGGTCCCGGCCTCAAGCCTGGCGACGCCGCGAACAGTCTGATTATCCAGGCGATCCTCGGCAAACACGAGGACATCTC
>JBEIHL010000841.1:0-2320 GCA_040381375.1 Opitutaceae bacterium | reverse complement strand
TCGATCTGCAGACCGCCACGCTCGCCGACATCAACGCCGTGATCACCCTGCAGCCGAAGGCGCTCGAGTTGGCTCGCGCCCTCGACGCCAAACGCAAGGCCAAGGGTCCGCGCAGTCCGCTGCACGGCGTGCCGGTCGTGCTCAAGGATCTCTTCGACACGAAGGACCTGCCGACCTCGTGCGGCTTTCTCCCGATGAAGGACTCGCAGCCGCTGCATGACGCCACGGTGGTGAAGCGCCTGCGCGACGCCGGCGCGATCATCCTGGCGAAGGTGAACATGAGCGACTGGTTCGGCACGCCCAAGCGCGGTGACCAGAGCACCGTGCTCGGCCGCACGCTGAATCCGTACAACCCCGAACTCACGCCCGGCGGCTCCAGCGGCGGCACGGGAGCGGCGCTGGCGGCGGCGTTCGCGCAGGTCGGACTCGGGAGCGAGACGGGAGTATCGATTCGGAATCCCACCTCGAACAACAGCCTCGTCGGCCTCGCTCCGACCCGCGGACTGATTTCGCGCACCGGCCAGACCATGACGTCGTTCGCGCAAGAGCGCTGCGGCCCGATGGGACGCTCGGTCTTCGACGTTGCCGTGGTGACGGACATTGTTGCCGGTTTCGACGCCGAGGATCTGCTGACCATCAGCTCACCCGGCAAGACGCCCGACCGCTCCTACACGACGTTCCTCAAGCCGGACGCCCTGCGCGGCGCGCGGATCGGCGTGTTTCGCGACCTGTTCCGAAAAGGGCCGGCCCACGCGGAAGGCATCGCGCTCGTCGAGAAGGCGATCGCGGAAATGAAAGCCGCCGGCGCCGTGATCATCGAGCCCGTGTCCACGGGCCTCGACCTCTTCCCGCTGCTCGGCGAAACGCGCACCAACTATTACGAGGCGCAGTTTTCCTACGACGTCTACTTCCACCGTCTCGGTCCCCAGGCGCCGATTCGCAACATGGATGAGCTGATCGCCAAGGGCGGCGAACTGGTGAAGCCGACCATCGTGCGCGGCTACCGCGAGTTCAGCTCGCTGATGCACCATCGCGATTACCTCGCGCGCCGCGACACGCAGGAGACGCTCCGGGACGCGACGATCGCGCTGATGGACAAGTACCGCCTCGACGCGCTCGTGTATCCGTTCAAGTCGCTGCCGCCGGAGCCGCACCTGGCGGAGCGGAACAACGAGCGCGACAACCCGTTCAGTTCCGTCACCGGCCTGCCCGCCGTGCTCGTCCCCGCCGGCTACACCGCGAAGGAGAACGGCCCGATCGCCCTCGAAATCCTCGGGCGGCCCTTCGCGGAGCCGACGCTGTTCGCCCTCGCCTACGCGTACGAGCAGACGGCAAAGGTCCGGCGCAATCCGCCGTCCACGCCCGCGCTGCCCGGCGAAACGTTCACCTACACGCCGCGGCCCACCGCGGTCGGCGCCCGCTGAAGCCGTTGCCACCCCTCCTTCCCCCCCTTCCATCCGCTCCGTCATGTTCTCCTTCACCTCTCTCCCGTCCCGCCTGGCGGGTGCCGCCGGCCTCTGCGCCGTCGCACTCGCCACGCTGGCGCCTTCAACCGCCGAAGCGGCCGCTAAGTTCGACGTCGTCGAGCTAACCGTCGCCGACGCGCACGCCGCCTTCAAGGCCCGCAAGCTCACCGCCCGGCAACTCACCCAGCTCTATCTCGACCGCATCGCGGCATTCGATCAGAAGGGACCGGCGCTGAAGTGCATCGTGGCCGTCAATCCCGCCGCCCTCGCGGAGGCCGATGCGCTCGACGCGGCCTTCGCCCGCACCGGGCAGCTCGCCGGCCCGCTGCATGGCATCCCGATCCTCGTGAAGGACGAGATCGACACCGCCGGCATGGCGACGACGCAGGGCACGGTTGTATTCAAGGATTACGTACCCACGCGCGACGCGTTCGTCGTCGCGAAGCTGAAGGCCGCGGGCGCAATCATTCTGGCCAAGACGACGCTCAGTGAATTCGCAGGCGGCGATACCTACAGCGCGCTGACCGGCAATTCGCGCAACCCCTACGCCCTCGACCGCACGGTCGGCGGTTCGTCCGGCGGATCGGGCGGCGCGCTCGCGGCCAACTTCGGCCTGCTCGCCCTGGGCGAAGAAACCAGTTCCTCGCTCAAGCGGCCGGCCGCGTGGGGCGCGCTCGCCGGCCTGCGTCCGACGCCCGGGCTCATCAGCCGCGCGGGCATGTGGGATGGGCACCCGGTGCCCACCGCCCAGAGGGCCCGATGACGCGCACGGTCACCGACCTCGCCGTGCTGATGGACGGCATGGTCGGCTACGACGCCGAGGATCCGATCACGGCTTTCGGCGTGATGCACAC
>JBEIHL010000840.1:0-2320 GCA_040381375.1 Opitutaceae bacterium | reverse complement strand
GTCCGCGTGGTCCCGGTCAACGTGTCGGAATCCTCGATGGACCCGCAATTCTCCCGGCTACGCGACGTGCTCTGGTTCGCCTGCCGCGATTGGATATGCGGCGACGAGCCCGTCAGCTTTCCCGCGAACAGTCCGCAGCGTGACAACCTGATCGCCGAACTCGCCGTTGTCCGGTTCGGGTACTTCCAGGGTACCGGCCGCGTGAAGGTTGAATCGAAAGACGAGATGAAGAAGCGCCTGCACTACTCGCCGGACATCGCGGATGCGCTGTGCCTGACGTTCGCCGTGCCGCACTCCGCGCGCGGCGGCCGCATGGGCCTGAACCGTACCGCGAAGTCAATGGGGGCCGTGTTCGGGGATAACCTGATCCCGAAGGCGTCGGAAGAGGAATACTGAAAAGCAAGCGGCCCGCGGTGGCAATCCACACACGGGCCGTCAGCTTTCCGAACTCGCTACGTCACGCCGTCTTCTTCGGCCACCTCCGCTTGCGCACCTCGGCGAGCAGCCGCCGGCGCCGCTCGCGTTCCTCTTCCGTGTAGTTCTTCGGCACCCCGCGCGCCAGCTTTCCGCGCGCCCGAGCCTGCTTGCTGGTCATCGCTGCCGCCTTTCGATAACGACGATAACGACGAACACAACGACCAGCGCCACCCAACCCGACCAGAACATAGCACCGTCCCGGACGTTCATGCCGTCAGTGATAAATGCGAGCATCATCCCGTCACCGTCCTTTCTTGTTCACGCCACCGGGCACGCCACGCACACCGAGCACGACCGGCACCGCCCGTCCTGCTCCGCCGGCCGCTGCCCGCACTCAACGCACATCTGAACCAGCTCGCGCGCCTCGGCACGCACAAGCAATTCCTCGATCAGTACCGCACGCCGCGCCCAGCCTTCCGTTTTGCGCCAGTCGTAGGCGATGCCGGCCATGCGCAAGGCAACGTCAATCGCCAACTCGCCCTTGCGCCCGCGCGAGAGCAACCATTGCGCCTCGTCGTCGGTGAGCAGTCGATTACCCCTGCCCCATCCCAAGCGCAGGAGATCCCGCGCCCGGGCCCGCTCCTCGGGTGTCGTCGGTCGCGTGGTCATGCCGACCTCGCAAGCTGGCGGTTTACCGCCGCCTGGACCGCCCGCCTGGCGTACGTCGCAAGCGCCGGCTCGCGCCGCAGAATCTCGGCTCTCAACTCCGAAGCCAGCACCGCCGCGCGGCCGCCGAACCACGCCGAAACGCGATCCGTCTCTTGCCGGCAGTTGCCGGATGACAGAGAATCGTCAATCGTAACCTCAATTTCAGGGGCCTGACTCACCGGCCAAACCATTTCGGCCTTGCGCCTGGCATCAAGCCTCCGCTGGGCGAGGTGTCGCATCACGCTAGCTTCGGGGATAAAGTCCCACCCTTGCTCGGTCAACGCCTTCAGGCTGGGCTTGCGCTTTACCGAATCCATCCACGCCGCCATCGGGCGCTCTCCTCCGTGAAACGGCACGCTGGCGCAGCTTTTTTTCGCGTTGCCCCAATTCACGCAGACGCCGTAACCCTTCAACTTTCCCAATCGAAACGCCGCCATCCGCATCGTTTCTGCCGGATAGCCGTAGGCGTTTGCAACGTGCCCGCCGCACATCGAACCCCACCGCCCACGCCGCGCCTCGTCGAGAACCTGGAGCAAGTCGGACTCGTCAAGCGTCCGAACTCGCCTACGCCCCCGCATTCGCTCCATCTTCGCCGCGTATTCCTCAACCGTGTATTTCATTCCCCTGCCCCGCCTTCCCGCCGGACGCATCGCCCGGCTTTCCGTCGCCGCACTGCCTAGCCGTTCCGAATGTAGGCGTTGAGCCCGATCACGATCGGCTTCCCGTTCACCGTCGCCGTCGTCGGCTGGTTCCCGTGGGAACTCGCCACGCTCAACGTCTTTCCCGTCGCGCTCGGCGTCGGCTTGGTCATCTCGATCTCAATGCACAACACGTTACCCTTGACCTCGACCTTCATACCTCACCCCTTCCTGCCGGATTGGCCGGCAATCGTCCGAACTCACACAGAATCCCGGCGAAAAAACACATGTTCTCCATCGATGCCGATCTCTTGGTATCCGTCGCCAGCCGAAAGCGGCTGGTAAACGGTGCCCTTACTCCAAACCTTTCCATCCTCGTCAATGTGGGCACGAGTCATCTCCATTTTCGTCTGCGTAGTATCTACCTTTTTCCCCTTCACGATTACTTTCACCCCGTCACCCCTTCCTGCCGGATTGTCCGGCCAGCTTTCCGAACTCACACAGAATCCCGGCGA
Source organism: Opitutaceae bacterium (assembly GCA_040381375.1). Taxonomy (GTDB): domain Bacteria; phylum Verrucomicrobiota; class Verrucomicrobiia; order Opitutales; family Opitutaceae; genus ER46. Next base: position 42 of record JBEIHL010000840.1, on the reverse strand, counting down.
AAAAACACATGTTCTCCATCGATGCCGATCTCTTGGTATCCG
>JBEIHL010000839.1:0-2321 GCA_040381375.1 Opitutaceae bacterium | reverse complement strand
CGCAGGATGTTCAGCTCCACTTCCTCGAGCGAACCCTGGGCGTTGATGAAATGGTAGTGGAAGATTTCCTTCAGTGATTGGAGCGCTTCCCACGTCTGCTCCTTGAACACCCGGTAGCGCCGCCGCGCCAGGGCCTCATCATGGTCGGTCGGCCGGTCCTCGAGCAGGTCGCCGATCCCGGTGCGCGCCACCTCCTCGTTGTGCTGGCGCGTTTGCCGGCCGCGCTTGAGCTGGCGGGCGATGGACTCCTTCTCGTCGACGAACAGCACCATGATGTGGATCGTCGGTTGCCGAAATTGAATGCTGAGCGCCGTATGGTAAAACTCGCGCCGTAGCGCGTGCATTTTGTCGACGAGCAGCTTGAGGCACTCGACCTGGACCTTCGTGCGCGGAAAACCGTCGAGAATGACGCCGTCGCGATACTCCGACCGCAGGAGCTGACGGAGAAGCAGACCGACCACCTCGCGGTCACCCACCATGTTGCCCGCGTTCTTCAGCGCCCGGGCCTCGGCCGAGTCGAGCAGCGTGCTGATGACGACGGGCGGACACGTGAGCCCGCGGGTCTTGGTGATGAAAGCGGTGTTAGTCCCCTTGCCGGAGCCCGGCGCGCCTCCCAGCAAAATGAACTCCTTGGGAAACCGCAGGTTTTCCCGGCCGAAGTCCGACTCGATGTCCTGCCAGACCGCGCTGAAGATGAGCTGGGCGTCCTTGATCTCGAGATCGGAAAGTTTTCCGCCTGCCGTCGGGGGTGTCATGGGCTGGACAGTGATAGGGGAATTCGGCATGGGCAGGGTCGGGGAACGGGCGATAGGAGGGTTTTGTGAACTCAATTGGACATCAGAAATCGCCGTGAAAGCCAGCCCATGTGGTCGGGCCGCACATTCTACCTCGGCCGGGTGCCCGCGACTGGGTGTTTTCCCGTACGGGTTTTCACCGATGACGCCGTGCAAAACGCAGCGCATTTTTTTCTGCGGGCGCGGAACCGCGCGTCGGAGCATCGGTCGAAATCGAGGACAATTCGAGCCGGCCTAGCCGGCGGGATTGTCAAGTTGAAGCTGGACCTGGCGGGGCCGCGCAAGCGGTCCCGCCTTGTTGTTGCTGAACCCGAGTTCCCCGCCGACTCCTTCTGCCTCTCCATGCGTACTTTGATCGTCGATGATGAAGCCCGCATCCGCAAGACCACGCGGCTGGCGATCGAGTCCGCCGGCCATTCGGCCGCCGAAGCCCCCACCGGCCCGCGGGCGCTGAAAGCGATCGAGGAGGAGTCGTTCGAGGTGGTGTTTCTCGACCTCAAGCTGGGCAACGACGACGGCTTGGTCTGGTTGGAAAAATTGCTCAAGGCGCAGCCCGCGCTGCAGTTGGTGATGTTCACCGCCGACGCGAACATCGCGACGGCCGTGGAGGCGATGCGCCGCGGCGCCTACGACTTCGTGCCGAAGCCGTTTACGCCCGACCAGATTCGCGGCATCCTCGCGCGGATCGACCGCACCCGGGTCCTGCAGACCAAGGTGCGAAGTCTGGAGAGCGAGATCGCGTCGGAGTCGCCGCCGGTCGATCTCGAATCGGGCGAAGCCTCGACGCGGCAGGCGATCGAGATCGCGTTCAAGGCGGCGGACACGCCGGCGAACATCCTCATCCTCGGCCCCAGCGGCACCGGCAAGAGTGTCCTCGCGCGCGAGGTCCACAAGCGCAGCGCGCAGCGTGACGGAGCGTTCGTCACGGTAAACTGCCCGAGCCTGTCCCGGGAACTGCTCGAGAGCGAGTTGTTCGGTCACGTGAAGGGGGCGTTTACGGGCGCGGTCAACGACACCACCGGGAAAGTGGCGGCCGCGGACGGTGGCACGCTCTTCCTCGGCGAAGTCGGCGAGATTCCCCTCGAGATCCAGCCCAGCTTCTGCGCCTGTTGGAGGAACGGGAGTACGAACGGGTGGGAGAGGCCCGGATCCGGCGCGCCAACGTGCGCGTGATCGCGGCCACGAGCCGCCACCTGCTGGCAGAGGTGCGAGCGGGGCGTTTTCGCGAAGACCTGTACTATCGGCTCAACGTGATCGGCATTTTGCTGCCGGGATTGCGCGACCGACCGGCCGACCTGGAGCGGCTCGCGGAGAGTTACCGGCAGTTCTTCACCGCGCGGCTGGGCAAGAAAGTCGCCGGATTTTCCCCCGACGTCAGGGCCGCGTTTGCCGGTTACGCGTGGCCGGGCAACCTGAGGGAACTGCGCAACGTGATCGAGCGGGCCGTGATCCTCGCCGGCGGAGCCGAGATCGAGCGCTGTGACCTGCCCGATGAGTTCCGCGTGCAACCGTCGCCCGGGATCGCGG
>JBEIHL010000838.1:0-2332 GCA_040381375.1 Opitutaceae bacterium | reverse complement strand
TCGTCGCCATCGACAACGTCTGCGCGTGGCCGAATCTGCAGACACTGCGTGACGGGTCCATCGTGGCCGTCGTGTTCAACCAGCCGAACCACGGCCACACCGAGGGCGACGTCGATGCGTGGCACAGCGCCGACGGGAATTTCTGGAGCCGGCTCGGATCGGTGACGCGGCACGAGCCGCAGACGGTGCGGATGAATCACGGCGTCGGTCTCAACGCCGCGGGCCACCTCGTCGTGCTTTGCAACGGCTGGGACAAGATCGCGCCGCGGCGCAATGCCGAGAGCCGGCCCATCGCGACCCATGGCGCGATCTCACGCGATGGCGGCAAATCGTGGGAGCAACTCGGCGCCGTGCTGCCGGCGGTACCGGGGTTGAGCTATCACGTCCCCTTCGGTGACATCCAGACCGCCGCGAACGGCGATCTCGTCGCGGGCACCTACGCGTTCTCCCGGCCCAAGGGGAACATCTACGCCGTGCGTAGCAAGGACGGGGGGCGCACCTGGACGCACGTCGCGCCGATCGCGCAGGATCGACACGTCGAGGCCGCGATCGTGCATCTCGGCGGCGGGCGCTGGCTCGCGGCGAGCCGGCGATTCGAGTTTCTCGATTTGGAGATGTTCATCTCTGAGGACGATGCCTTCACTTGGAAGCCGGCCGGAATCCTCGACGTGAAGCCGGTTTCGTCCGCGCATCTGCTCAAGCTGAGCGATGGACGCATTCTGCTCACCTATGGCAAACGCGCGGACGCTGACCGCGGCATCGATGCGCGGATCAGTGCGGACGGCGGTCGGACGTGGGGCGCACCGCAACGCCTGGTCGCACTCGAAAACCGCGATTGCGGTTACCCGGACGCGATCGAGTTCCCGGGTGGCCGGATCCTGCTCGCGTACTACGTGGATGGCATCGCGGAGCACCAGCGGTACCACATGGGCGTCGTCAACCTGACCCTCGGAGAGTTGCGGTGAACCCCTGCATTATGAACGATTACCCTGGTCACGTTATGCCGCATTTCCGTGCCGCCGCGTTGGTTGCTCTGGCGGGTTTGCTGCTGACCGCCGCGGGTGCGGCGGAACGAACCGCCGGGTCTTCGCCTTCCGGCGCGCTCGACTACACGCTCGAAGTGACCGAGATCCTGCCTCCCGCGGCCGAGGGCAAATGGTTTCAACCGCGGCCCGTGGCAATTCCCACGCGCGACGGCTCGCCACTGGCCGTGATGACGATCCAGCGTGCGCTCGGGAGCGATTTCTTCACGGGGCTCAGCACGGCCAAGAGCATCGATAGCGGGCGGACGTGGACCCTGGCGCCGGACGATCCGGGCCACGGGTGGCGGCCGGGCGGCAACGAGCTGCAGGTCGGCGTCTGCGACATCACGCTCGGCTGGCACGCGCCGACGAAGCAGGTGATCGGCATCGGGCATACCGCGACCTATACGAAAAAAGGTTTCGCGGGCATCGAGCACCGGCGGGACACGGCGTGGATCGCTTATGATCCCGCCACCGGCCGCTGGACGCCGTGGCGAATCCTCGAATTTCCGGCCACGCCGGATCAGCGCTATTTCATCAACGGGGTGCACGGCCAGTGGCTGACCGAGCCCGATGGATCACTCCTCGTGCCGTTCTACTTTCTGGGTCCCAAGATCGCGGATGGAAAGTGGATGTTCTCGTTTCGCGGCGCCGTGGCCCGGCTGCGGTTCGACGGGAAGGAACTGCGGTACGTGACGGAGGGCCGGGAACTGAACCTCGCCGTCCCGCGCGGGGTCTACGAGAAGTCGCTGACGTGGTATCGGGGAAAGTACTACATGACCATTCGCAACGACCTGCGCGGCTACGTGACCGTGAGCGACGACGGGCTCAATTTCGCGCCCCTCCGCGCCTGGACGTTCGACGACGGGAGCGATCTAGGCAGCTACAACACGCAGCAGAAGTGGGTGACCCACGGCGACGGCCTGTTTCTCGTCTACACGCGGCGCGGCGCGAACAACGACCACATCCCGCGCAACCGCGCGCCCTTGTTCATCGCGGAGGTCGATCCGGAGAAACTGCAGGTCATTCGACGGTCGGAGCGCATCGCGGTGCCGGAGCGCGGCGCGGACATCGGGAACTTCGACGCCACGACGGTCAGTGAATCCGAAACGTGGATCACCACGGCGGGCGGCCCGGCCTTCCTGACCCGCATCCGCTGGTCAAAGCCCAACGCGCTCGCGGGCCGCGTGAACTGAATCGCAGGCGAAGAAATTCCGATGATCCTGAAGCTCCTCCGTTCCTGGCTGGTGGGCGTCGGGTTGCTGACCGTGGTGAAAGTCGATCTGCATGCGGCGGAGCCGGGCACGCGG
>JBEIHL010000837.1:0-2340 GCA_040381375.1 Opitutaceae bacterium | reverse complement strand
TGGTCGGAGGCGATGAGCCGTCCCTTGTGATCCGGCGTGAGGGCGACCCAGGAACCCTGGTCACCCTTTGGCACCGTGTAGAGCAATTCGACCTTGAAGCCCGGCGCGACTTGCAGCGCCGAGGCCGGTGTCGCCTCGGCGATTTCGGCCATCGCGGCGCGGGCTTTCTGGCCGGGAGTGGGTGCCTGCTTGGACTCCTGAGCGAGGAGCGGGGCGGCGAGCGTGAGGAGTAGGGGAAGGAATCGGCGCAGCATGGGAAATGGATGCAAGGGGCGGGAGGCTTGGATGTAGGAGCGGCTTTAGGCCGCGACGGATTCGTGTACCGGCGGGTCGCGGGGTAAACCCGCTCCTACAGTTTGAGCTTCAGAATTTCTGCGTGAACGTGAGGAAGAACGCCCGCGGCTGCACGGGCACATACTGCAGCATGGTGTCGCGGCCGGTCGGGGGCAACTCGCGGTAGCTCTGGCGGTCGCCAGGGTTCACGCCCCAGCCGCGCCAGGTCATCACGCCCTCGCTGTCGAAGACGTTGTTCACATTCAGATTGATCGAGCGGGTGCGGGAGAACGTGTAACCGGCGGTGAAATTGAACTGATTGAAGCGTGGGAGCGTGATCACGTTCGCGATGTTGCCGGCGCGCTCGCCCATGTGGCGCCAGGACACGTTGGTGAACCAGTCGCGCGCGCGGTAATCGAGCGTCGTGTTGAGGATGAAGTCGGGATTGTTGTCCGACGGCTTGCCCGAGAAATCGAGATAGCTGTCGTCGTCGCGGCCGTTCACGCCGGCGACGAACACTTTCCAGATCGTGTTTTCCGATTCCTGCACCGTGAACACCGAACGTACTTTCAGCCGTTCCGTGAACTTGTACTCGCCCTCGAGCTCGAGGCCGTACGACGTGACCATGTTGTAGATCGGGTCGGGATAGTACGGCGTGGTGCCGTCCGCCTCGGTCGCCTGCGGATTGCTGTTGATGTTCGCGAGCCGGCTCCAAAAGGGCGTGGCCGTCAGGGTGAGGTTCTTGCGCTTCCAGCGGTAGCCGAGTTCCCACTGCTCGACGGACTGCGGGCGCGGCCGGAGGTTATCGAGGCGGAACTGCGACGTATAATTACGGAAGAACGCGTAGTCGGGCGCCTTCTCGCCGTCGGCGTAGCGGACGTAGAAGGAGTTGTCGTTGTTGATCACGAAGTTCGTCGCGACCGACCAGGAGAAGCTGCGGACATTTTTGTCGTAGAACCACTTTGCAGCGGCATTCGGCACCTGAAATCGGTTGTCGTACATCGTGTACGGATCGCCGTCGGCGCCGCCGTAGGTCGGATCCCAGTTGCCGCGCGGATTCTGCGAGCCGGTCTGGTTGAAACCCTTCACGACGAAGTTCTCGCTGCGGAACCCCCAGTCGACGCCCCAGCGCGGGTTGATGTCCCATTTGTGGCCGAAGAAGTACGCGAACTGCCGCGCGATGCCCTCATCGCGCGTGTAGCCGACCCCGAGCGCGGTGAAACCCTCCGGGTTGGTGAGCTGGACCGGGCGGCCGTTCCAAGCGGTGACGCCGGCGAGCGTGGCTGCCGGTGTGCCGGCGGGGGCCGTGGCGGCGGTGGCCGGTATCCAGGTGATGGAGACGGGCTCCGGCTGTTCCACGAGCGGCGAGGCGGTGCGGCCGCCGCTGGTCTGGCGGTCGGAGATGCCGGCGTATCCGAAGTAGCCGCCGGCGGTGAACGTCATGTTCTGGAAACGCTTCGTGATCGAGAACCGCTCCATGATCTCGTCCATGTGCTCGTTCGCCACGCGTCCGTTGTTCGTCCAGAGCGCGCTGGGGACGATCTGCCCGTTGGGCAAGTTGGCGAAACGAACGATCTGGCCCGGATGCGAGAGGGCGTTCGCGTTGACGGTGTAGGCGCCGTTGGAAGTGACCTCGGCGATCACGGCGCCGGTCTTGCGGTCGGAAAAGCGGTAGAGACCCGGCGGGACGCGGCCGTTGAGTGCGGCGCCGCCGCCGCTGAACTGAATGCCCATCGTGCTGAAAAAATTCGGCCACTCGAGGCTGCGCGGCGTGACGCCCGAGCTCGAATTCCAGTCGGCCCAGTTGCGGCTGAACTTCACGTTCTGGCTGATGGACCAGCCGTCGCCGAACTCATGCTTCCACTCGACGCCGGCGTAGCGCTGGCGGGAGCGCACGGCGTCGGTGGTGTCGAACGTGGCGAACTTGTCGTCCGCCTCGCGCGGAAACTGGTGGGAACTCTTCGGGAAGAGATTCGTGCTGAAGCGGCTCAGGCCGGCGTACTGCTTCGGATTCTCCGGGTCGCGGGCGAGCAGGTATTCGTACCAGTGGTTCCGGTCGTCCATGTA
>JBEIHL010000836.1:0-2341 GCA_040381375.1 Opitutaceae bacterium | reverse complement strand
GGGCGGACCCTCAGACCCCGCCTCCCAGGCGGGGAGGAAACAAGTTCCTAGCGTTCAAGTGACAAGTGATACCAGCGACCGTGAAGTTTTAGACTTTAACCACGGATCACCCGGATGAAACGGATCCGGCCATCATCCCCATGATCCGGAGCGGCCGTTCTTTCCCTGGGAGCGCCGAGCTCCAGCTCGGCCCAAGGATGGCGCGCTTAGCCGCGCCGCTTCCAGCGATCGAACAGCACCGCGGCCAGCAGGATCAGCCCGCGGGCGACGTACTGGTAGAACGTCGGCACGTTGAGCAGGTTCATCGCGTTCTGGACGATGCCCATGATGAGCACGCCCGCGATGACGAACCCCATGCGGCCGATGCCGCCGGTCAGTGAGACGCCGCCGAGCACGCACGCGGAAATCACCTCGAGTTCGAACCCGAGCGACGCGTTGGGTTGTCCGCTCGTCATGCGCGATGCCAGCACGATGCCGGCGAACGCGGCCATCACGCCCTGCAACGTGAAGATCACGATCTTTACGCGCGCGACCGGAATGCCGGCGAGGTGCGCCGCCTCGGCGTTCCCGCCGACCGCCAGCGTGTCGCGGCCGAATACCGTTCGGTTCAACACCAGGCCGAACGCCGCAAAGCATGCGACCGTGATCCACACCGGCGTCGGCACGCCGAGCAGCGACGAATTGCCAAGGGCGAAAAAACCCTCCTGCGCGATGCCGACCGCCTTGCCGTCGGAAATGATGAAACCGAGTCCGCGCACGATCTGCATGGTCGCGAGCGTGGTGATCAGGGCGTTGATGCCGAGACGGGCGACGACGAAGCCGTTCGTGAAGCCCGACGCCGCGCCCAACCCGAGTCCGGCCAGCACGCCCAGCGTGATGCTGCCGGTTCGCGTCATCACCACCGCCGCGAGCACGCCGGCGCACGCGACGACCGAGCCGACGGAAAGGTCGAAGTCGCCCGCGGCGAGACAGAACAGCATCGTGCACGCGACCATGCCGATCGTCGTGACGGCGAGCGCGAGGCCCTGGAGATTGCGCCACGAAAGGAAGTTTTCCACGAACAGCGCGCAACCGGCGAACAGGAGCACGAGCACGAGCAGCATGCCCGCCCGGTCGAGGAAGTCGGCGAGCGGCGTTCGCGCGGACGTGGAACCGGAGGTGGAGGCGGCGGGAGTCATGGCGGGCGTCCGGTCAGGGTTGTGCGGCCGGCTCCAGCGGAAGGGCGAGCCGCAGCAGCTTCTCCTCGGTGGCCGCGGCGCGGTCGAGCACGGCGGCGAGTCGGCCTTCGCGCATGACGGCGATGCGGTCGGCGACGCCCAGCACTTCGGGCAGGTCGCTGGAAACGAAGATCACGCTCACGCCCTCGCGGGCGAGGTTCTGGATCAGAGTGTAGAGTTCGCCCTTGGCGCCGATGTCGATGCCCCGCGTCGGCTCGTCGAGCAGGAGCACGTGCACCGGCTCGGACAGCCAGCGGCCCAGAATCACCTTTTGCTGATTGCCGCCCGAGAGATGCCGGATGAGCCGGTGGGGCTCGGGTGGGCGCACGCGCATCCGATCGATCTGCGTGCGGGCATTGGTGGCTTCCCAGGTATCGTTAATCAGGATACCGGCCTGGGCGTGGCGGCGGCGCGCGCTCAGGTTTACGTTCTCGAGCACGGACCGGACGGGGACGATCCCATCCTTCTTGCGGTCCTCCGGGCACAGCACCACGCCGGCGGCGATGGCGGCGCGAGGTGAGTCGAGGGCGACCTCGGTGCCCCGGACGCGCACGCGGCCTCCGGTGCGGCGGACCGCGCCGAAGATCAGGCGCAGAAGCTCGCTGCGGCCGGCGCCGACGAGCCCGAACACGCCGAGAATTTCGCCGGCTTGGGCGGACAGCGAGAACGGCGCCGCGAGGCCGGGACCGGTCAGGCCCTCGACGTCCAGACCCGGGCCCCGGAACGGACGCTCGGCGTAGTGGTGGAGCGTGGCGCGCTCGCGTCCGACCATGCGTTGCACGACCTCGTCGCGGGACAGCGCGGGCAGCCCCGCGGTCTCGACGTGCCGGCCGTCGCGGAGAATCGTGACCGTGTCGCAGAGGGCGAAGATCTCCTCCATGCGGTGTGATACGTAGAGAATGGCGCAGCCGCGGGCCCGCAGGTCGCGGATGATGGCGAAGAGCCGGCGGACCTCGCGGTCGGAGAGGCTGCTGGTCGGTTCGTCGAACGCGATGAATCGCGCGCCGCGGCTCAGGGCCTTGGCGATCTCCACCATCTGGCGCTGCGCGAGCGGGAGCCGGCCGAGGCGCGTGGCGGGATCGATGGACTCGCCGACGAGCTCGAGCTGCCGGCGGGCGGCGGCG
>JBEIHL010000835.1:0-2345 GCA_040381375.1 Opitutaceae bacterium | reverse complement strand
GGGCCGCGAATTCGTGGCGCAGGGCTACAACCTGCGGCAACTGGCGCGCCTCATTCTGACTTCGCAGGTGTATCAACGTGCCGCCACGGGTCGCAATCTCACTGCGGCGCCGGAGCAGCGCTTCTTCGCCGCGCCCGAGGCCCGGCGGCTCACGGCCGAGCAGGTCGTCGACGCGCTCTTCGCGGCCTCGGGAAACGCGATGGAGGCCGAGGAGCTCACGCTCGATTCCGACGCTCGGCGGCCGGCCGATTCGTTCGTTTCGCTCGGAGTGCCGCGGCGGGCCTGGATGCTCGCGAGTTTGTCGAACGAGCGCGACCGCCCGAGCCTGAATCTCCCGCGGGCGCAGGCGGTCGTCGATGTGCTCGAGGCGTTCGGTTGGACCGGTTCGCGGCAGAATCCGCGCACCGACCGCGAGGCCGATCCAAATGTCCTGCAGCCCGGCGTGCTCGGGAATAGCCCTGTTTCGGTATGGATCACGCGCGCCTCCCAGGGCAGCGAACTCGCCGACCTGGCGCTGACCGCGACGTCGCCCGACGCGCTCGTCGAAAGCGTGTTTCTCCGTTTCTACAATCGGCCGCCGACGGCGGCGGAACGCGCGCCGCTGGTGCAGGCGCTGACGCCGGGATTTGCGGCGCGCGTGCTGCCGGCGGCAGAGGTCGCGCCGGTCCGTTTGCCGCCGGCGCTGCCGGGCGTATCGTGGGCCAACCACCTCGCGCCCGATGCCAACACGATCAAGGTCGAACTTGAACAACGCGCCCGCACGGGTCCGCCCGCCGACCCACGCCTGCGTCCGGTGTGGCGCGAGATTTTCGAGGACGTGGTGTGGAGCGTCGTAAACACCCGTGAGTTTGTCTGGCTGCCCTGACCCCGATTTCCCTCCTGCCATGAACCGTCGCGAATTTCTCTCCGCCTCCGTCGGCGCCGCCCTGCTGCCGGGACTCGGCCGCACCGCCTTCGCCGCGCCCGCTCCGGCCCTGCTCAAGGGCAAGGCCGAGCACGTCATCTCCATCTGGCTCGGCGGCGGCATGGGGCAGATCGACACCTTCGATCCCAAGCGCCGCGGCGATCCGGCGAAGAAGCTCGCCGGCTCGTACTACGACAGCATTCCGACGGCGGTGTCGGACGTCAGCGTGTGCGAGCACCTCAAGCTCACGGCGCCGCTGATGGATCGGGTGACGGCGGTGCGCACCGTGCATCACGACGTGATCGACGAACACGCGGCGGCGACGAACCGGATGCATACCGGCCGCGCGGTGAGCGGCACCGTCGTCTATCCCTCGCTGGGCTCGACCGTGGCGCATGAGCGTCGCGCGGCGATCGACGGCGTTCCGCCGTATGTGCTCATCGGATACCCGAACGTCACGCGCGGTTCGGGGTTCCTCGGCGCGCGCGACAGCTACCTCTATCTAACCGACACGAGCCAGGGGCCGGCCGGACTTTCGCGGCCGGAGCACGTCGGGCCCGACCGCCAGGCGCGGCGCGAAGCTTTGCTCGCCGGACTGCGCGGCGGCGCGCCGGCGAAGAGCGATTCTCGGCTCAGCGATTACGACGCGGCGATCGACCAGAGTTTGAAGCTGAGCAGCCCGGAGTTCACGCGGGCCTTCCGGCTGGACGAAGAGAAGGCCGACCTGCGGGCGCGCTACGGCGGCGAGTTTGGCCAGCGCTGCCTGCTGGCGCGGCGGCTCGTTGAGCGCGGCGTGCGGTTCATCGAAGTCTCGCACAATCTCAATTTCGTGAACGGCACTGGCTGGGACGTACACAACGCGGGCATCAAGCAGCAGCACGTTCTCATCGCGGATCTTGATGTCGCGTTCTCCGCCCTCATCACCGACCTCGAAGCGAAGCGGATGCTCGATCGCACGCTGATCGTGATCACGGGCGAGTTTGGCCGTCCGCCGGAGTTCGACAGCGGCGGCGGGCGCGGGCACCAGGGCAGCGCTTTCACCTGCGTGCTGGCTGGCGGCGGTTTGCGGCATCGCGGCGCGTATGGAGAGACCGACGCGCTCTCGAAGAAGATCGCGCGCGACCCGGTGAGCGTGCCGGACTTCTTTTCCACGATCCACGCGGCGATGGGCATCGACTACACGAAGAACCTCTACGACGGCGACCGTCCCGTGCCGATCACCGACGGCGGCAGGCCGATCGCGGCGTTGTTCGGGTAAGAATGAGGTCTCGCGCAGAGGCGCGGAGGCGCAGAGGAAATGAATCCTGAATTGAACCTCTGCGCCTCCGCGCCTCTGCGCGAGACCTGGTTGGTCGAAGATATGAAGAACGAGTTGCCGCCGTCGCCATGAATGCAGCCGTACGCCAGGTGGTCCTGACTCGCCGCCGCTTTCTGCAGCATG
>JBEIHL010000834.1:0-2346 GCA_040381375.1 Opitutaceae bacterium | reverse complement strand
TATCGGCGACATGCTGCAGCACATGGCCGGCATCACGGCCAACTACAACGGCCCCGACGTGCGCAGCGTGAGCATTCGCGGCGTCGGGGGCGATCTCAACGCGGTCACGATGGACGGCCAGCAGGTCGCGAGCTCCCAGTCGGCGGGTACGGGCCGGCAGTTCGAGTTCGAGCAGGCGTCGCTCAACAACGTGGAGTCGATCGAGGTCACCAAGGCGCCGACCCCGGACATGGACGGTGCGTCGATCGGCGGCAGCATCAATCTGGTGACGAAGAGCGCGTTCGACCGGGCCGCGGCGCGGGTTTTCACCTACACGATCGGTGTGGCGTCGCGGCTTCCCGGCCAGGAGAACCGGCCGGTCGGCGAGTGGACGGGCAAGTGGCGTCAGCCGGTGACGGGGTTTGGGCCGTCGATGAACTTCAGTTATTCGGATGTGATCGGAGCGCGGCGCAACATCGGCATCACGATCAACGGCCTCGTCCACAGCCAACCCGGCGGCACTTCGCTGATCAACCAGAGCTACGAGCGGAAGAACGAGCCGGGTCCGGTCTACAATTTCTCGACGTCGCGGCTGCTGAGCTACGGCACCTCGCGCGGCCGCATCGCGACCGGGGCGAAGATCGACTACAAGCTCAGCGAGCGGACGGTCATCACGTTCAACACGTCCTACAATTTCTTCCACGAAAACAATCTCTCGCCCACGATGGCGCTGACCACCGTCGGCGTTGCGACGGCGGCCACGCCGCAGGTTCTCGCGGTGGTGAACGCGAACGGCGAGCGGATCGGCGGCGGGTACATTCATCCCAACTACGCGGATGGCATCACCCGGGTTTTCCCTCACCCGACGCTGTCGTTCAGCAATCTGTCGGTGACCGGCAACGACAAGTCCGGGCGCACTTACCTCTTTGCGCCGTCCGTCCGGCACCGCTTCGACGGACTCAACATCGACTACAGCCTGAGCTATTCGAATTCGGCGACGTACTACGACGTTTCGCACGACAATGAGAAGGCCAGCGGACCGGCGACCGGCACCGTCACGATGCGGCTCAACAACGTCGGTTGGAATTCGGACAACTCGAGCGGCGACCCTTTCCCGACGATCCGGCAGACCGCCGGGCCGAACATGTATGATATCGGCAACTACGGGAATCTCATCCTGACGCAGAACGACCAGCGCGGCTACGACGAGATCCTCAGTGCCAAGTTCGACCTGCGGAAGGAAATGAACTTCCGGCTGCCGACCTATCTCAAGACTGGCTTCCTGCTCAAGGAGCAGTCCCGCAAGATCTGGAACACGAACCGACGCTACAATTACGCCGGGGCGGACGGGATCTTCGGCAACGCGGACGACACGCGTGACCTGCGGCAATTCGGCGTGTCCCGCGGGCCGACCACCGACGAGATCCGCTACTACGTCAGTCGCGGCGAGGGCGCGCCGCCGTGGCCCGATACCTACAAGATCGCGGCCCACCAGAATGCGAATCCGGGCCTGTGGCGCGAGGACGTCGCGTTTGGGGCGCAAGCCGATGCTCAGGCGCGACGCATGATCACGGAGCGCATCGGGGCGGCGTACGCGATGGGCAACGTGCGGATCCGCCAGCTTTCGATCCTCGCCGGGGTCCGGTTCGAGGAGACGCGACTCAAGGGCGAGGGCCCGCTCACCTATCTTTCCCCCGAGGAGCGCGCGCGCCGGGCAGCCTGGGTGGGGCCTGTGACCGACGACGAGACGCGGCGGCGTAACTTCGCCCAGTTCGGCGGACGCAAGACCAACCGGGGAGAGTACAATGTCGTTCTGCCCGGCGTGCACCTCAAGTACGAGCCGCTGCCGGGACTCGTGACGCGGGCGAGCTGGTCGACCGGCGTGGGCCGGCCTCCCTTCGGCTCGATCATTCCGCTCGACACCGTGAATGACGACACGCGGCGGGTGACGCGCAGCAACCCGGAGCTGAAGCCGCAGTACGCGCACAACTATGACGTGACGGCGGAGTATTATTTCCGCCCGCAGGGCATGATCTCGATCGGGGCGTTCCGGAAGAAGATCTCCGATTATATCTTCACGGACAGCAGCCAGGTGATCGGCTCGGGGCAGGACAACGGCTTCGACGGCGACTACGTCGGCTACGCCCTGACGACGCAGGCCAACGGCGGCTTCGCGAAAATCGAGGGCATCGAGTTCAACTACCAGCAGCAGCTCAGCTTTCTCCGGGGTTGGGCGAAGGGATTCGGTGTGAACGCCAACTACACGTCGCTCAAGACCGAGGGAAACTACGGCGGCGCGATCGTGCTCACAAGCAACAGCCTGGCCGGCTTCTTGAACAAGTCCGGCAACGTCGGGTTAAGCTACCG
>JBEIHL010000833.1:0-2348 GCA_040381375.1 Opitutaceae bacterium | reverse complement strand
CGGTCTTGCCGGTGTGATCGATGAACGCCACGCGGCCGTCCACGTCGCCCACGACGAGATCGAGGTCACCATCGCGGTCGAAATCCACCGCCGTCGGCGTGATCATGCACAGGTCCATCACGAGCGGCACGCCGGCGTGCGTCAGGGTGCGGCCCGCGGCATAGACGGGCTTCGTGCGCGAGCCGGTGTTCTCGTAATAGGTGAAGCTGTCGCGGAACTCGCCGCAGAGCAGATCGAGGTCGCCGTCGCCATCGAAGTCGCCCCAGCTCGGCGAGGGCATGCCGTACGGATCGACGGGCTGGCCGCCGGCCATGACCTGTTCCGGCGCCGCATAAACGGGCTGCGCGGTCGTGCCGGTGTTGCGCAGGATGTAGACGTAGCCGCGCAGCTTGCCGCGGGTCCACTCGCCCTTGGCGTTGAACGCGCCTTCGCCGCCGTTGAGCGCGCCGAAGTCGCCCCAGAAGTCGATGCCCAGCGACACGTCGACCGCACCGTCGCCGTCGTAGTCGACGTACTTCCACTGGTTCTGCCGGATGTTGCCGGGCTGGGTCAGGATCTTCTCCGGCACGGGGATCTTCGAGGGCTGGTTGAACTGGGACTGCAGGAAATTCGGGTAGTGATTCCCCCGATACGCGTAGATCTCGCCCTGCTTGACGGAGGCGGTCGCGGTGACGATCGGCTGGCCGGTGACGTACGAGACGGCGACCGATGGCGCCGATTTGCCGATGAGCACGGCCGGTTTGAAGATCGGCAGCTTGAGCTGCGGATCGACCTCGCCCGAGTTCTCGAAGTACCACGTGCCGTTGTACGGCTTGTCGGTGCAGACGACCACGAGGTCCATCAGCCCGTCCTGATTGTAGTCGAGCGGCAGCGGCCAGGCCCAGAGACCGACGCCGAGGTCGACGAGCGTGCCGGGGTTGTGGTGCGGGAGGCGGGGCAGGACATCGGGTTCAGCCGCGCGCGTGGCGCCGGCGCCAAAGAGGGCGATGAGGGTCCAGAGCAGGGAACGGGAAGGCGTGGACATGGGAGATTGGGGGAACGGATCAGTTTTTCGGGGCGGCCACGGGGAACCGGGCGTTGACGCTGCGAAGATAATCGTCGAGGCGGGAGCGGAGTTCACGCGTCCGGGCGGGCTGCTGCGCCGCCAGGTCACGTTGTTCGGACGGATCCGCGGCGAGGTGGTACAGCTCGTCGCGATCGCCTTCGTAAAAATGCACGAGCTTCCAGTCGCCGGCGCGGAGGGCGGACTGCGGGTACGTCCGGCTGACGGCGAAGTCGTCCACGCCGATGGCGGGTCGCGCCGCGGCGAAACCGGTCTCCGGGTGGTAATACGGAAAATGCCAGACGAACGGCCGCTCCGTATCCGCCGAGGTGGGACGCTGGCCGCGCCAGAGCGGGAGCACATTGCGGCCATCGAGCGGAACGCCCGGCGGCAACGCCGAACCGGTGGCGGCCGCGAGCGTGGGCAGCAGGTCGGTGCCGATGAACGGCGCATCGTTCGTCGCGCCCGCCGGGACCCGACCCGGCCAGCGCACGATCCACGGCACCCGCACCCCACCCTCGTAGAGATTCCATTTGCTGCCGCGCAGCGGACCGTTGGCCGAGAATTCGGGATGCCCGCCGTTGTCGGACGTGAAGACGACGAGCGTGTTCGAGGCGAGCCCGAGTTCGTCGAGCGTGGTCAGCACCTGTCCCACGAGATGGTCGAGCATTTCCACCATCGCGCCGTACACGGCGCGGCGCGGATCGGACCCGGCCGGCAACCGCGCGGCATACTTCTCCACGAGCCAGGCGGCGCGCGTCCGGATCGGGGTGTGCACGTAGTACTGCGCGAGGTGCAGATAAAAAGGCTCCTCGTTGCCGCGGCGGCTCCGCAAGTAGGTGACCGCTTTCTCCGTCAACGCATCCCGGCCATAGTCTCCCGCCGGCAGCGGCCCCTTCTCGTCCGCCGCGCGCGAGGCATCGCCATACGCATGGCTGCCGAACTCCTGGTCACCGACGGCATAACCCTGCTGCCGCGGCCCGTGGGTGTCCGACCAGTTGAGGTAGCCCTGGTTGTGCTGGCTCACGTGCCACTTGCCGAAATAGGCCGTCGCGTAGCCATTGCCACCGAGCACCTCGCCGAGGGTCGTCTCGGTCAGAGCGAGATTCAGCGGATACGAAGGGCCGGCGAGCGCGTGCCGGTCGGGCGGCTTGGCGGTCGGCTCCTTGGTCACGAACTCGAACCCCAGCCGCGCCGGCGAGCGGCCCGTGAGCAGGGCCACGCGCGCGGCGGAGCAGATCGGCGCCGCGGTGTAGCCGCGGGTGAAACGCGTGCCCTCCCGCGCCAGCCGGTCGAGGTGCGGCGT
>JBEIHL010000832.1:0-2360 GCA_040381375.1 Opitutaceae bacterium | reverse complement strand
GGCCTGGCGGCGCTGCTCGACCAGCATTTTGGCGTGGCGCTCGACAAGGATGGCCAGAAGGCGAACTGGTCGAAGCGACCGCTGACCCCGAAACTGCTCGATTACGCCGCGCTCGACGTGTGGCACCTCCCGGCTCTGCGCGACATCCTGAAGCGGGAACTGAAAAAACTGGGCCGTTCGACCTGGATCGAACAGCAGTGCGAGGCGCAGATCGCCGCTGGTTTCGAAGGTTTTGCCCCGGCGACGGAGAATGACTGGCGGATCGGGCGGAGCGAACGCCTGCGCGGGCCCGGTTTGTGCGTGCTCCATGCGGTCTGGCATTGGCGGGAATCGCAGGCGCAGCGGCTCGACACGCCGCCGTTCAAGGTCTGCGGCAATACTCTGCTCCTCAAGATCGCCGATTCGGCCGAGGCGGGCGACAGTGAGGCCACGATCCTAAACTCCGTGCACCTCGGCAAGCGGCACGAACGGATCTTTCCCTCCCTCACCGCCGCCGTCCGCGCCGGTCTCGCGCGCGACCCCAAGACCTTGCCGCGCCGGCCAGGTCGGGATCCCAATCACGTCTCGCTGAATCAGGATGAAATCGAGCTGCAGGACCAAATTCGCGGCGATCGCGATCGCGTCGCCAAGGAGCTCGAGATCGAGCCCACGCTGATCGCCAACCGTTCCCAGCTTTCCCAAATCGCCCGCCAGCCCCGCAGCGTCGGCGACATCCTGCTGCCCTGGCAGGCGGAATTGCTCCTGCGCCAGCCCTCGCTCCAGACCCTCGAATAGGGGTGATCCGGTCGATCCGTACACTTGCGAAACTTTTCCCCGCGCTCCAGCGTCCCTCCCCGCCGCATCCCCATGAAGTCGAAACCAGCCCTTGCCGCCGCCCTTGCCGTCCTCCTATTCGCGTCCGGGTGCGCCACCCGCAACACGTCGAGCGGAGGCAAGGAGACCACGGTGCTCGGCGGTGCCGTCACGGTGGCCACCGATTCTTTCCAGCCGGTCACGCCCGCGACGCTGAACGTCGACACGACCAAGATCGCCGGCAAATCCGGTCCCTCCGGCAAGAAGGTATCGATTCTCTGGGGACTCGTGACGTTGCACGATTATTGAGGAAGGAAGTTTGGCCGCATATTCTGCGGCCCCGACGCTGACCGACCTTAGGATTCTGGCGGTGCGTTGTAGGAGCGGCTTTACGCCGCGACCGACCGGTCGATGGGATAGACAGTCGCGGCGTGAAGCCGCTCCTACATTCGGCGAATCGAGAACCAATCCGCGCCCGAACCGCAGTCAAACTCCCATGATTTTCCCCGCCGCGACCTCCCCGTCGCGGCGTTTTTGTTGCCCGGGCCCGGGACGTTTGCCGCAATGCCCGTCATGCCCGACCCCGCTCCCGCCGCCGGCGCCAGTGCCAACATCGCGCGGCACCTCGGACTCATGGCGGGATCCCAGCCCAATCGCGCCGCCCTGAAGGTGCCCCGCGGCCGGTCGCGCTCCGGAGAGATCGACTACCTCACGCTCACCTTTGCGGAACTCGATGCCGAGGTGGCCGCGTGGAGCCAGCGCTTGACGGATGCCGGCGTTCGGCGGGGCGATCGCACGCTCGTCATGGTACGGCAGGGTCTGCCGCTCATCGCATCCGTGTTTGCGATCTTCCGCGTCGGCGCCGTACCCGTCGTGATCGACCCCGGCATGGGGTTGAAAAGTTTCCTCACCTGCGTCGCTCATTCGCGGCCCCACGCCCTGGTGGGCATTCCGTTCGCCAAACTGATCAGCCGGGTTTTTCGCCGGCCCTTTCGCTCGGTAGCCATACGGGTCGGGGCCAGCGGATCGCTGACCGCCCGGCTGGTCTTGGCGGGTGGAACGCGGCCTCCCGACGTGCCAGTGACCTACTGCGCCGCGACGGAGCTCGCCGCCGTGCTGTTCACGTCCGGTTCCACCGGCGCGCCGAAGGGCGTGTGCTACCAACACGGGATGCTCGATGCGCAGATCCGGCTGATCCGCGAGACCTATGGGATCGAACCGGGCGAAATCGACCTGCCGATGCTGCCGATCTTTGCGCTTTTCAATCCCGCCCTCGGGATGACGACAGTCGTGCCGGAGATCGATCCGCGCCGGCCCGCGGCGCTCGACCCCGCCCGCATCGTGCAGGCGATTCGCCAGGAGCGGGTCACCAACTCCTTCGGTTCGCCGACGCTGTGGCGAAAGATCGGAGACCACTGCCGCGAGAAAAACGTCACGCTCCCTTCGCTGCGCCGCGTCCTCTGCGCGGGTGCCGCCGTGCCCGCGGCCCTGTGGGAAAGCTCGCGCACGTTCCTGCCTCACGGCTGGCTGCACAGCCCGTATGGCGCGACCGAGGCGCTGCCGATCGC
>JBEIHL010000831.1:0-2363 GCA_040381375.1 Opitutaceae bacterium | reverse complement strand
GGTGAAGCAGGGCGAGCCGCTGATGATGATTCACTACAATGACGAGGCGAAGCTCGAGCAGGCGCTGGAGTACTTCAAGAACGCGTACCGCCTCGCGCCGAAGCGCCCGACCCCGCCGCCGCTGATCGTCGAACGCGTGGCGTAAGCGCGAATCGCATCCGTCTCTCTTCAGGCCGACTGTTCTCCGGTCGGCCTTCTTGTTGACCACGACCGGCGCGCCGTGTCACTTCGCTGCGATGTCCGAGGAAAACCTCCCGCGGGAAAAACCTGAATCGACGCCGATCGCACCGGTGGACCGATCGGCGTGGTCGCGTCCGTGGGCGCAGCTCAAATACTTCACCTTCCAGCCCGCGATCTTTCCGCGCCTGCTGGGCAAAGTCTCGGACGATGCCCGGCCCGGGAATCTGGTCTCCGTCTACGACAAGAACGGCAACCGCGCCGGCGCCGGCCTGTTCAACCCCCGGGCCAAGATTCCGCTGCGGGTGGTCGCCCACGGCGCGGAGCCGATCGACGAAAGCTATTTTGAACTCGCGATCCGGCGCGCGGTGGAACTGCGCCGCGGACTGTTCAAGCTCGATGAGGTCACCGACGCGTACCGCCTGATCAATTCCGACGGCGACGGCCTGAGCGGACTCACGATCGATCGCTACGGCGACACGCTGTTGTGCGAAGTGTACAGTCTCGGGATCGCCCAGCGTCTCCCGCGCTGGCTGCCGCTGTTGCACGAGCTGGCGGGCACGCGATTCGCGCGCGTGCAGGTGGATCACGATCTGGGCAGTCTCGAGGGCATCAAGCCGTCGACTTTCAACGAAACCAACGCCGCGGCGCCGCGGGCGGTGAAGATCCGCGAGCATGGCGTGCGCTACGAGGTGGATTTCGCCGAGGGCCACAAGACGGGTTTCTTTTGCGACCAGCGCGACAATCGGCGCGCCGTCGCGCGCTTCACGCGGAACGCGCGCGTCCTTGACCTGTGCTGTTACACCGGCGGATTTTCCCTCAACGCCAAGGTGGCGGGCGGCGCCGAGGACGTGACCAGCGTCGATCTCGACGAAGCGGCGATCGCGCAGGCGCGGCGTAACGCGAACCTGAACCAGGTGCGGCTGAAATTCGTCCATGCCGACGCCTTTGCCTATGCGCGCCAGATGCAGACGAACGGGGAGAAGTGGGACGTCGTCATCCTGGATCCACCGAAGTTCATCTTCACCCGCGATGAGCATGGGAACTGGGAAGGCCGGCAGAAATACGAGGACTTGAATCTGCTCGCGATCTCGCTCGTGAAAACCGGCGGGATCTTCGTGACGTGCTCCTGCTCCGGACTGCTGTCGCTGGAGGATTTCGAAGCCCACGTCATCAAGGCGGCGCACCGGCAGAATCGCCGGTTGCAGTTTTTCGACCGCACCGGTCCGGGCGTCGACCACCCGGTGTATTCGAACTGCCTCGAGAGCCGCTACCTCAAGGTGTTGTGGGCGCGCGTGGTGTAGGAGCGGCGGCGCGATGGATGAGCGCGAATCGTTTTAAGTTCGGCATTGATGTGCGCCCCGCGCTGTCGCCAAGCTTAGGCTCCGAAATGCGCGTGATGTTTGCCGTTGTCCTCAGAGCTTGCTGTTTGGCGGTCGTCCTCTCGCTGGCCACCGCCGAGGCGGCGGAGCCCGTTTCACCGTTGATCGGTGCGACGCCGGAACGGGTTTTGTCGCAGTATGGCGAACCTCGCAGCCAGATGGCAGCGGGCGACCGGGTCATTTATCTTTATCCCCGGGAACGAGTCATTTTTCGCGGTGGTGTCGTCATTGAAGTCGAAGCGGTTGTCCCTGAGCCGGTGCGCCGCCCGACTCCTGCGGAAACCCGGGCACCCTCGCCGACGGATCCTGCGCCGCCCACCGCTCCGTCTCCGGCGGGCACACCCGAACCCAAGCCGGCGGCTCCCGTCGAGGCCGCACCGGGGACTCCTCCCGCGCCGCCCCCGTCGCCCGAGCCGGTGGAGCCAAAGGTGGAAATCAGGCTGGTTCGCCCCCCCGGGTCCAAGGAGCTCCCGCCGGTGCCCCCGCCGCTCACCAAGGCTCCCCCTGCTCCAGTCGCAACTCCAACCGCGCCCGTGGTCGTGCCGTCCGCTGGTCCGACCACCGCTCCGGCGCCCTTTGCGGGGAACGCGCTCGCCGAGGCGAACGACGCCCGCAAGGCGGCCGAACGTGCAGCCGCGGCCGAGAAGGAACAGAAGGCGAAGGCGAGAAAGGAAGCGCTGCAGCGACTGGATGACGCCGCGCGTTCGGAAGAGTCGACCGGTGGCATGTTTTCGGGCCGTACCTGGGTGATCATCATCGCCGTGCTGGTCGCGGGCATCGCCTTCATATACTGGCGCTCCCGTC
>JBEIHL010000830.1:0-2370 GCA_040381375.1 Opitutaceae bacterium | reverse complement strand
CGTATACCGCGAATGGGAAGCTGCCTTATTACTTCGACGCCAACGGCCGCTACGAGAGCAAGGAGGCGCTGCTGCGGCTCATCGACCACGCGAAGCAGATCGGCGCGTACGACCAGATCGCGCTCATCGAGGAACCTTTTCCCGAGGAACTCGAGATCGACATCAGCGACATCCCCGCCCGCATCGCGGCCGACGAGAGCGCGCACACGGACCACGACGCGCTGAAACGAATCCAAATGGGCTACAAGGCCATCGCCCTGAAACCCATCGCCAAGACGCTGAGCATGTCGCTCAAGATTGCCCAGCTCGCGCACGAACGCGGCGTGCCGTGCTTCTGCGCCGACCTCACCGTCACGCCGCTGCTGATCGAGTGGAACAAGAACGTCGCGGCGCGGCTCGCGCCGTTCCCCGGCCTCGGCCTCGGTCTGCTCGAGACCAACGGGCACCAGAATTACCGGAACTGGGAAACGCTGCGCACGTACCACCCGGCGCCGGACGCCCCCTGGGCGCGCACCGTGCGGGGCGTCTTCAACCTCGGACCGGACTTCTATGCGCGCAGCGGCGGGATCTTCGAGGCCGCGCCGCATTACGCCGGGTTGTTTCCCGCGCCGGCCGCTTGAGGCGGATGTGCACCCTGCCCGCGCCCTCGTGATCACCCTCCGCTCCGCCGAACTGTTCCGCCTCGAACTCCGGGCGCGCATGCCGTTTCGCTACGGCATCGCCACCATGACCGAGGTGCCGCAGTTGATCGCGCGGCTCACGTTCGAGATCGACGGCACCGAAGCCTACGGCATCGCCGCGGATCTGCTGCCGCCGAAATGGTTCACCAAGGATCCCACGCGCGCCCTCGCGGACGAGATCGACGAGATGCTGCGCGTGATCCGCGCCGCGATCCGGCACGCGCAGGCGGTGCGGGCGCCGACGGTCTTCGCGTTCTGGCGCGAGGTCTACGCGGCGCAGGCGGCGTGGGCCGCGGCGGAAAAGCTCCCGCCGCTGCTGTCGAACTTCGGCACGTCGTTCGTGGAACGCGCCCTGATCCACGCGCTCTGCCGGTTGCGCCGGGTCTCGCTGGCCGCCGCCCTGCGGGAGAATCTCTTCGGGATCGAATTCGGCACGCTCCATCCGGAACTCGCGGGCACGATGCCGCGCGACTTCCTCCCCGCCGTCCCGCCGGCGGAAGTGTACGCGCGCCACACGGTCGGGCTGTCCGACCCGATCACGTCGGCGGAGATCGCGGCCGGCGAGCGCGTGGACGACGGGCTGCCGCAAAGTCTCACGGACTCCATCCGCTTCTACGGCCTGCGGCACTTCAAAATCAAAATCAACGGCGAGTCCGCGCGTGACCGCGACCGGCTCACGCGGATGGCGGCGGTGCTCGGCGCGGAGTGCGGCGGCGACTTCGCCTTTTCACTCGACGGCAACGAGAGCTTTCGTGACGTGGCTTCGTTTGCCGACTACTACCGCGGTCTGCTGGCGGAGCCGGCGTTGCGTTCGCTCTGGCCGCACCTGCTCTACGTCGAGCAGCCCTGGCACCGTGACGTGGCCCTCTCGCCCGCGATCGGCGAGCTGGCTCAGGCCTGGCCCGACCGGCCGCCGATCATCATCGACGAAAGCGACGCCGCGCTCGACAGCCTGCCGACCGCGCTCGCGCTGGGTTACGCTGGCACGAGCCACAAGAACTGCAAGGGCGTCTTCAAGAGCGTGGCCAACGCGGCGATCCTGGCCCGCCGGCGCGCGAACGGCCTCCCCGCCGTGCTGAGCGGCGAGGACCTCGGCAATGTCGGCCCGATCTCCACCCTGCAGGATCTGGCCGCGCAAGCCGCGCTCGGCGTGACAAGCGTCGAACGCAACGGCCATCACTACTTCACCGGCCTCGAACAATTCACGCCCGGCCTGCAACGGCAGGCGATCGAGCACCACCCCGACCTTTATGTGCGGATGCCCGCCGGCCCTTCGACGGCGCTCAGGGGATCCTGTCCTCGCCTCGACATCCGCGCCGGCCAGCTCGCGCTCGGCACGGTCAACGCCGCGCCGTTCGGCGTGCCCGGCGAAGTGGATCTGGCGGGGCTGGCGGTGGAAGCCGCGCTGTGATCCCCCGAACTGTAGGAGCGGCCTTACGCCGCGACGGTAGGTGGTGTGGGGAAATGAACCTCACCCTGCCTGTCATTCTGAGGCTCGGCGAAGAATCCAGCTTGATGCCCGCGATCACGCTGCTGGATCCTTCGCTGCGCTCAGGATGACAGGATTCGAGAGGCTAATCCTATCGGGAGGTTGGAATCAGAACCGTCCGCTGATCCCGAAGTTCACGAACGCACCGTTGTCGAAGTCGCTCTGTTTGCGGCTGGGAGTGTAGTAGTACCATTCCTGGTG
>JBEIHL010000829.1:0-2377 GCA_040381375.1 Opitutaceae bacterium | reverse complement strand
CGGCTATGGCGACCTCGGCTGCTACAATCCGCAGTCGAAAATCCCGACGCCGCACCTTGATGCCTTGGCGAAACAGGGAATGCGGCTGACGGACGCACACGCGGCGGCCGCGATTTGCACCCCCTCGCGATACGGGTTGCTGACGGGGCGTTACCCGTGGCGACCGCGTGGGGCCGGAGGCGCGCCGGGAGCGAAGGCGCCGGCCGGGGTGACGAATGTGGCCCCTTGGGGACCACCGGTATTCAGCGCTGACCGGCTGACGGTGCCGGGTTTCCTGCGGAGCCGCGGCTACGCGACGGCGTGCATCGGGAAGTGGCATCTCGGTTGGGAGTGGCCGACGCGCGACGGCCAACCGCCGCGCACCGGGCCGGATAATCGCAGCAACGTCGATTTTGAGCGGCCCCTTGGCGGCGGGCCGACGGCCCGGGGGTTCGACTACTACTTCGGCACCGACGTACCCAATTACCCTCCCTATAGCTTCATCGAGAACGATCAGACCCTCGGCATCCCCGACGTGGCGACCAGCACGGAGTTCGAAACGCCCGGTCCCAAGCTGGCCGGGTGGAACCAGACGGAGATCCTGCCGGAGCTCACGCGCCGCGCTGTGCGCTACGTGGAGGAGGCGGCCGGTCGGGGGCGTCCGTTCTTCCTGTACTTTCCGCTGACCTCGCCGCACCACCCAGTCGTGCCGACTGCGGAGTTCCGCGGCCGGAGCCAGGCCGGTGACTACGGCGACTTCGTGGTTCAGACCGATTGGGTGGTGGGCCAGGTTCTGGCGGCCCTGGACCGGGCGGGCGTGGCCGGCGACACTCTGCTGATCTTCACGAGCGACAACGGCCCGGAGATCACGCGATTCAACAACCTCGGCACCAAGAATGTCATGCCCGTCGGCGCCTACGACAGGGTGCGCCAGTATGGACATGCCAGCATGGGCCCGTGGCGTGGAATCAAGTACGCCGCCTGGGAGGGTGGCCATCGCGTGCCGTTTCTGGCGCGCTGGCCCGGACGCATTCCTGCCGGGACAACCAGTACCGAGTTGCTCTGCCTCACCGATCTGCTGGCTACGTGCGCCGCACTGGTGGGTGGCGAGTTGCCGCGTGACGCGGGGGAGGACAGTTTCGACGCTCTTCCACTCCTGATCGGAGGAAAGAGCCGGCGGGATGCGGTGGTGACGAAGAGCGATGGCGTGACGCTGGCGGTACGACGTGGTCCCTGGGTCTGGATCGATGCTCCGGCCGGCGACCGTCGGGAACCCGATTGGTGGAGGGAAATGCGTGGTTACGAGGCCGACTCCCATCCGGGACAGCTTTACGATCTCAGCCGCGATCCCAGCCAGCGGAACAACCAGTTTGCGGCGCGACCCGAGCTCGTGCAGGAGTTGCGCGCATTCCTCCGGCAACTCGAACAGGACGGCCGGCATGCCCCTGCGCCACCGCGGTAACGCGTGTGAAGCTTCCCTGATCGCGCCACCTGTCACCCCTTTTCCAACCACCCCCAGCCCCTGACTAAATGATGCCTCCTATCACTCCGCTTCAGGCGATCGCTCCCGTTCTCGCGCTCGCCGGCCTGCCGCTCTTCGCCCAGCCCGTGCCGCCTCCGCCGACCGCGCCCGCGGCCCCGGCGGTCGTCCTTTCGCCCTTCGAGGTCAACGCCGAGGCCGACAAGGGATACGCTGCATCGTCGGCGCTCTCCGGCACGCGCACCAACGAGAAGCTCGCCAACCTGCCCAACTCGATCTCGGTCTTCACCGCCGATCTCATGAGCGACCTCGCGCTCAATGATTTTTTTGGCGCGGTCGATTTCGCCGTCGGCGCCGAGAACGAATACAATAATCAGGGTACAATTGGCGCGCCCGTCGGCTCCCGCTCGGGCAACCAGATCAACTTCCGCGGCATCCCGTCGATCCGCCAGCTCCGCGACGGCTACCCGTGGTTCCTCCCGCAGGACGCCTTCAATACCGAGCGCATCGAATTCGCCCGTGGCCCCGGCGGTCTCGCCTATGGCGACGTCGATCCCGCCGGCATTATCAACATCTCGACCAAGCGCGCCAACTTCCAGCGCCGGGCCACCGCCTCCGTACGCTACGATAATTTCGGCACGCAACGCTACGCTGTCGACATCAACCAGCCCATCCTGCCGCGCCTCGGCGTGCGTCTTAACGCGCTTGCCTCGGAGGTCGAGCAGTTCCGCCAGCGCAACAATCGTAACCACCATGGCTACGCCGGCGCCCTCCGCTGGGAGCCTTTCGCCCACCGTCGCACCCGCTTGGACGCGACCATCGAGGTCGGCCGCACCACCTACCAGCTCGGCCACTTGCACCTCAACGACCACGTCACGCCCTACCTCCGTGGCTCCGGCACCAACGCCGCCGACGCGG
>JBEIHL010000828.1:0-2386 GCA_040381375.1 Opitutaceae bacterium | reverse complement strand
CGTCGATCGGCGGCGGCGGTGCGCTGACCTCGACCACGAACCAGGGCCGCTTCTTCATCAAGCTGAAGCCGCGCACCGAGCGGCCGCACACCAGCGCGATCGTGCAGGATCTCCGCCGCCAGCTCGCCGCGGTGCCCGGGTTTCGCGTGTTCCCGCAGGTTCTCCCGCCGATCCGGCTGGGCGGCACGCTGTCGCGGGCCATGTATCAATTTACCCTGTACGGCAGCGACCTGAAGGAACTGTACGCGTCGGCGCAGGCCATGGAGGCGAAGATGCGGACGCTCGACGGCCTGCAGGACGTGAACTCCGACCTGCTGATTTCGAGTCCGCAATTGCGCGTCGAAATCAAGCGCGACCGGGCCGCGGCGCTGGGCATCACGCCCCAGCAGATTGAGGAGACCCTTTTCAGCGCCTACGGTTCGCGGCAGGTTTCGACGATCTACACGCCGACCAACCAGTACTTCGTGATCATGGAGATGGCGCCCGAGTTCCAGCGGAGTCCGGAAGCGCTCTCGCTCCTGTACCTGCGCAGCCGTAGCGGCAAACCCGTGCCGCTCGACACCGTGGCGGAACTGCGGCGCGACGTCGGCCCGCTGACGGTGAATCACCTCGGCCAGGTGCCCGCCGTCACGATCTCGTTCAACTTGCGTCCCGGTTATTCACTCGGCGAAGCGTCGGCGGCAGTGACGGACCTCGCGCGCCGCGAACTGCCGGCGACGGTGAGCTTCGGCTTTCAGGGTTCGGCGCAGGCGTTCGCCTCTTCGATGCAGGGTCTCGGCCTCCTGCTGATCATGGCGGTGCTCGTGATCTACATCGTGCTCGGCATCCTGTACGAAGACTTCATCCACCCGATCACGATCCTGTCGGGCCTGCCCGCAGCGAGCTTCGGCGCGCTGGCGACGCTGTGGCTGTTCAAGGAGGAGCTGAACGTGATGGGCTATGTCGGCATCATCCTCCTGCTCGGCATCGTGAAGAAAAACGCGATCATGATGATCGACTTTGCGCTGGCGGCGCGGGCCCGGGGAGAAACGTCGCCGGAAAATGCGATTGTGCAGGCCTGCCTGGTGCGGTTCCGGCCGATCATGATGACGACGTTTGCCGCGCTCGCGGCCGCGGTGCCGATCGCGCTCGGGCTGGGTGCGGGCGCCGACTCGCGGCGTCCGCTCGGTCTCGCGGTCGTCGGCGGCCTCGTCGTTTCGCAGTTCCTGACGCTCTATATCACGCCCGTGATCTACGTATACCTCGACAAGTTCACCGCGCGGGCCCGGCGCCGGATCGCGCAGGGCGAGGCGGAGCACGGTGGCGAACCGGTGCCGGCCAAGTGACCGGCATCGCCCCGCAGCGCCCCCGATAGTCGGCGGACACCTGCACCGGTCGGCGGCGCTTTTTCCGTCGCTCCCGGGACCGTTCGCCGGAGCATGGCGGGTTCACCTTCACTGTGTCCGACCCAACGACCAACCTCGCCCTCCCGCATCACCGTCGCGGCGTCCTGCTGATGATCACGTCGGCGGCGTGCTTCACCGTGAACGTGCTGCTGGTCCGCGGACTCAGCAACGTCGAGACGGTGAACGTCTGGCTCGTGAGCTGCGTGCGCTTCATCGCGGGCATCGCCGTGCTCTTCATTCTCTACCGGCGCGAGTGCGCGTACGGCCGGCTCTTCCGGCACCGGAAACTGGCGGCGCGCGGGATCGTCGGCAGCGCCGGCGTGTATGTGTTCTACCTCACGATCGTCCATCTCGGCGCGGGGCGGGCGACGTTCATCAACAACACGTACGTCATCTTCGGCGCCGTCCTCGCCGTGTGGATGCTAGGGGAACCTTTTCATCGCGCGCTGGCCATCGGCAGCGTGGCGGCGCTGGGTGGATTGGCGTTGCTCACCGACGTGTTCGGGGCCGGACCGCGGGCGAACGTCTACGACCTCGTCGCCATCCTGGGTGCGCTGGGATCCGCGTACATCGTCGTCACCATCCGGCAACTCCACGCGACCGAACACACGTCGACGATCTTCGCGGCCCAATGCGTTTACGGCCTGATCCTGTGCTCGATTCCCGCCCTGCTCCAGTTGGAGACCGTCTCCCTCCTGGGCTGGGCCACGATCACGATCGCGGGCGTCTTTGCCGGCTTGGGGCAGATCACGATGACCCGCGCGTTTCGCGACCTGCCGGTGGCCGAGGGCTCGTTGCTGCAAATGCTCGTGCCGCTGGGCATCGCCATCGGCGGCGTGGTTTTCTTCCAGGAACACTTCGTCACGCGGGAGCTGATCGGTGCCGCGTTGATCCTCGGCGGCACGGCGTTCATCGCGGTCCGGCGATAAGCCAACGTCGATCCCTCATGATTTTTCTACCGATCTCCCCTGGGTAGAATATGGGGTCAGATTTCCGACGCG
>JBEIHL010000827.1:0-2391 GCA_040381375.1 Opitutaceae bacterium | reverse complement strand
TGGA
Organism: Opitutaceae bacterium; assembly: GCA_040381375.1. Classification (GTDB taxonomy): domain Bacteria; phylum Verrucomicrobiota; class Verrucomicrobiia; order Opitutales; family Opitutaceae; genus ER46. The sequence goes on along the minus strand of JBEIHL010000827.1, from coordinate 2,387 downwards.
GCCCGGCGCTCCGAGGTAGGGAAAACTACGCGGCGTAGCGCGCCAACCCCTGAAACGCCTCCACCTCCGCGAGCCGCCGTTCCGGCGGCCATCCGGCTGCCTCCGCCATCCAGTCGGCGACCAGCTCGATCGTGGCGGGCGACCAGCCGTCATAGTAATGCCAGCCGCTCCGTCGCAGCAGCACATCCTCGAGCTTCAGCGCCCACTCGTGGCGCACGTAGTGCTCGACCGCCTCGCGCGCAAAGGGTGCCGGCAGGAGGCCGCTGAAGGCATTGATGTCTCCACTCGCCAGCAGTGGCTCGGTCGCGGTCCGACAAGGTTGCGCCGCCGACCCCAGGTGACGGGCGATCTGGTCGACGGCCTGTTCGGCCATGAGCCGGTACGTCGTTAGCTTGCCGCCGGCGATGTCCCACCAGCCCGGTTCCGGTGACTTGATCTGATGCTCGCGCGAAATGTCGGAGGGCGAGCCGTCAGGATTCGCGATCAGTGGACGCAGTCCCGCCCACGAACTGAGGATGTCGGCATCCCGCAATGCCACCGACGGAAAAAACTCGTTCACCGTGCGCAGCACGTACGCGACATCGACCGCGTCGACGGCCACCTCGTCGGGTTTCCCGTGGAAGTCGGTATCGGTCGTGCCGATGATCACCCGCTCGCCCCAGGGCAGCACGAAGAGAATGCGTTTCCCCGCGGTGATGACGACGGCGGATGGAACCGGCAGGCGGCGGCGGTCAATCACGAGGTGAATGCCTTTGCTCAGGCGGAGCTTCACCGCGCTGTGGGCCACCTGATCGGCCCAGGGTCCCGTGGCGTTGACGATCGTGCGCGTGTGCACCATCTGTCTCGCGCCGTTGGATACGTCTTCGAGATCGCACGTCCAGCCCTGGCTGTGCCGGCGGGCATCCAGGAGGCGCGTGTAGTTCAAGAGCGTGGCGTCGTGGCGCGCGGCGGAGCGCAACGTGTCGAGCACGAGCCGCGCGTCATTGGTCAAGGCGTCGAAGTAGCGCACGGAGCCGGCGAGCTTCTCCGCTTTCAGGGCCGGCAGCATCGCCTGCGTCTCCGCCCGCGTGAAGCCGCGCGAAGGCTCGAAGTTGCCGTTGCCGCAGAGCAGGTCGTAGAGCTTCACGCCGATGCGGAGCTGCCAGACCGGCCGGCCTTCGCCGCGGTACGAGGGGAAGACGAAGCCCAGCGGTTCCGCGAGATGCGGCGCGATCCGGTGAATGGTCTTCTTTTCGAGGCTGGCTTCCCGCACGAGCCGGACGCGGCCCTGTTCTAGGTAACGCAGCCCACCGTGCAGCAGCCGGCTCGAGCGGCTGCTTGTGCCGGAGGCGAAGTCGGCTTGATCGACGAGGCCGGTCTTCAGCCCGCGCAGCGCGGCATCGCGTGCGACGCCGCTGCCGACGATGCCGCCGCCCACAACGAGCACGTCGAGCGGCGCCGCGGTGAGGCGCGTGAAGGCTTCGGCGCGGCCTGTGGCCGGAGTGGTGTTCACCGTCGGCTTCATGTTCGAACGACGGGGAGGACCTGCTGCTTCACGGATGACATGTTGCAGGCGCGCTTCATGGATACCGCTTCTGGCGCGCCGCGTAGTAGGCCCTGATCTCGCGCAGCGTGACGTCGGGGTAGTCGGTCGCGAACGACATCACACCCAGGTCGAGCAGCTTGGCGTAGACCGTCGGATCCTTGGTGTAGGGAAACGTCTGGAACAGGATGCCGTGCGCGCGAAGTTCCTTCCCGACCTCGACGAGGAACGCGTTGCGCAGGCGGAATGGATTGTCGGCCGGGCTCTCGTCGGTGGGTGGCGCCCAGGCGTCGTTCGTGACCTTGGGGTAAACGTGGAGCTGCACCTGCGTGAGGCCGGCGAACTTCGTCTGGCGCAGCGCGGCGAAATCCCGTCGCAGCTCGGCCTCGTTGCCGTGCATCCAGAGCAGCGTCTCCGATTCGGGCACCAGGGCCTTCCACGCCCGGATCTCCTCGACCTTGCGTGAGGCGAGCACGATTTGCTTTTCGATGCCATACTTCCGGACTTCGGCGGCGAGGCGTGGAAACTCGATGCTCTTGATATCCATGTACAGGTGCCGCTCCGGGCGTCCGCGCATGAGTTCGAAGATCGTCGCCATCGGCACGACGCGGCGGCCCTTGAACTGTTCGCCCTTCCACGAGCCGACGTCGAGCTGGGCGAGTTCAGCGAACGTGAGGTCCTTGACGCCCTTCTTCTTCAGTTCGGGCGAGGCGTCCTTCACGACGCGCGAGAAGTTGCCGTCATGGAACGGCACGATCACGCCGTCCTTCGTCATGCGCAGGTCGGACTCGGGGTAGATCCCCAGTTGCCACGCGAGCTCGAAGGCCTCGACGGTGTTTTCCTCCGCGAGATCGCCGACGCCGCG
>JBEIHL010000826.1:0-2409 GCA_040381375.1 Opitutaceae bacterium | reverse complement strand
ATGATCACAATCGCGAGAGCGACCGCGAGATCCTGCTGGCCCGTTTTACCGAGGAAGATGTGCTGGCGCGGCGGATCGTCTCCTCGAACGCAAGACTCCGTCTGTTGGTCAATCGGGCGACCGGGAATCGGGAGTAGCTGAGCACCGCTTCGCCGACCGAGCGGCAGCGAGATCCGCCGATCATGCTGACGGCGCGGTGTGGACCGGTTCCGGCCGCAGTATGTTTCGTCTCCTCGCACGGCGAAACGATCGACCGGGCTATGAAGGGAGCCTTAAAGTAGGGGTCATCTCATCCGAGATTCCAGCGCGCGAGCGGAGCGGATGGCGGAGTTTCTACGAGGAAGGGGATGCGTCTCGGGGTTACTGGGCTCTAGCTCGGAACACTGAACGTATCGTACTCAGAACCCCCATCGGCGGGTGGCGGCCGCTATGTTCCTGCCGACAGGATGGCCCCGACGGCCGCGATTAGAACGGCAAGCAGGATCGCACCCACGAGGAACGTGGCGCGCCGGTTTTCCCGTCGCGGACCCAGGCGGCTGACGAGGAAGCCGACGCCGAGGTTGAAGATGACTCCGACGATGCCGATGTAGAGAAAACTCACCGGCGGCCGGCCCGTCAGCAGATCCCAGAACGCGATCAGGATCGCGGCGGTCAGGCCGTAAACGGCGCCGAAGATCGCTCCTAGCGGGGTGGCGCTGCGCACGAAAAGCGCGAGGAAGAAGAGGCCGAAGATCGTGGTCGACTCGAGGTTGGCGAGCTTGGTCGTGACCTCCATGAAGTTGCCCGGCACCTTGCCGACCAGAAGGCTCGCGCTTACGACCGCGAGGCCGATGGCGTACGACACGTACTTTGTGACCTGCAGCCGGCGCGCCTCGCTGGCGGGCTGCCAGCCATGGCGCTCCAGGAAATCCTTCATCACGACGGCGGTCACGGCGTTGACGCCGGTGTCCATGCCCGACGATGCGGCCATGATCGCGGCGACGACCAGGCCCGAGATCCCGACCGGCAGGAGGTTCGTGACGAAATAAGGAAAGAGGTGATCGGCATCCTTCTGGAGGTTCATGCCGGGTCCCAGCAGCTCGGGGAAACGAGTGAAGAACCCGAGCAGCGCGAGGCCGAGTACGGATAGCACGACGGTCACGACGATGGTGGCGAGCGAGGTGATGAGGTATGACCGGCGGGCCGCCGCGACATCGCGGGTGGCCATGTAATGCTGGATCACCATTTGATCTCCCCCGGCGGTGCAGACTCGCCAGATCGCCACGCTCAACGTGGCTCCCACGACCGTGACCCGGACATGGGGATCGAGACTGAAGACCGGCTGGGTGTCCCAGGTGGCGGACCACTCGGTGGGCCACCACGAAAACCCGCCGCAGCGCACGGAGATGATCGCGATGGTGACCAGCGCCCCGAGGAGAAGGAGGAAGAACTGTAAAAGGGCTCCGACATCGTCGCCGCGCGCTTCAACCTAGAGTGGGTCACCGGCGCGGCCGCAACTCGATGACGCCGACCTGCGGCCGACTCGTCGCAATGCCGAAGTCCGCCTCGAGCATCCGCACAAAACCCTCGACGTTGTCCGAGCGCAGCGTGGCGCTCAGCCGCCGCGTGCGCAGCGCGGAACTGGCGATTTCGATCCGCACCGGGTTGCGGGGCGCGGCCGTAAACGGTCAGTCCGCTGATCGCTGAATGATGCTCAACGAAAAATTTGGAAACTCAGTGTGCACGGCGAGGTCGGGACGACGCCCTGCGCGCTGCGTTTCCATCGCTCGCGCCGAAATCAGCGTTCAGCGGACTGACCCTGTCCGATCGGTTCCGAAGGCAGGAAGCTGGCAGGCCCGACTTTTCGCGGCCTGGCGAACAGCACGCGTCGGGTGCGCGATCCGGCGACAGGTGCCACCCGGGAGATCGTCGTCGATGCCGCCTACGTTCGCGAATCGATCCTCGATCCCAACGCGCTCCTGGCTGAGGGATACGCGGAGAACCTGATGCCGCCGCTCGGCGCAGCGCTGGACGAAGCGCAGGTGGACGCACTGGTGAAATTCATTTTGAGTGCCGGCGCCCCGAAGTAGGTTGCCCGGGCTGGCACCGGTGGTGCGTCCGCCCCTTTCCCCATGAAAATCAAATGCTCGCTCCTCGCCCTCACGCTCCTGCTTCCGCTGCGTTCCGCGCCGCTCGATGCGAACGAGCAGCGGATGGGGTTCGTGGCGATCTCCGACGGCAAGACGTTTGCCGGCTGGAAGCAGGAGGGAAATTGGGAAATCCAGGACGGTGCTTTCGCCCGCGTGCGCAAAGGCGGTCAGTTGATTTACGAGGCGCGCCCGGTGCCGGACGATTTTGAGCTGCGGTTTGAGTGGAAGGTCTCGAAGGGGTGCAACAGCGGCGTCTACTACCGGCCGGGCCAAGTGGAGT
>JBEIHL010000825.1:0-2410 GCA_040381375.1 Opitutaceae bacterium | reverse complement strand
GGCCGACGCCATCATCGCGGCGGCCAAGGCGAAAAACTGCGTCGTCGCGGTCGACATGCACAAGCGCTACGACCCGGATCACCTGCGCGTGCGCGACGACATTCAGAAGCGGATCGGCGTGCCCCTGTACGGGACCGCGTACCTCGAGGAGCCGCTCGAAGTTTCAACCAGCACCTTCAAGTGGGTCGAGTCGAGCGACCCCTTCAGCTACGTCGGGCCGCACTGGACCGACCTGATTTACAGCTACTACAAGAGCAAGCCCGCGGCGCTCACCGCGGTCGGCCAGAAGAAGCGCCTCGTGCGCGACGGCATCAATGCCTACGACGCGGTGCAGGTGCGGGTGGATTTCGAGAACGGGATGAGCATCAATTTCCACAACAACTGGATCACGCCGCCCGAGTTCGAGGCGCCGGTGAACCAGGGCCATGAGATCGTGGGCGCCGACGGCAAGGTGGAGAGCGACCAGCAGAACCGCGGCTTCCGCTGGTGGAACAAGGGCGGCGCCTCGCGCACGGTCAACAATCACTTCACCCGGGACATCGCTCGGCCCGACGGCACGTACGGCTATGTCGGATACGGCGTCGATTCGCTCACCGTCGGCCTGGTGGCCATCGCGCGGATCAAATTCCACGGCGAGACGCGCGATGCCGTCGCCAGCCTTTACCCCACCGCCGAGGAGGCCCGCATCACGGTCGCCATCGTGCACGCGGCCGCCATCGTTCGCGACCTGAACTTCAAGTACCTGAACGAGGGCAAGGGCACGCCTGTCACCGCGCGTTTCGGGGCCGACGGGATCACCATCATCGACCCCAACCGGGCGGCTGAGGGAGCCGACCGGGTTTTCCAGCGGATCTACACCCGCGCGATCTGACGCGACAGCCTTTCATCAACGAACAAATCTTATGGGCAAGGAATTCAGCATCACTCCGCGCGACGTACCGCCGGTGGAAACCAAGTACCGGCGCATCGCCACCAAGATTCCGCATCCGGACTCCATCCCCACGCTGGAAAAGCTCCGGAAGTTCGAGCCGATCTCGATGCGCGGCCAGCCGCCCATTGTCTGGGAACGCGCCGAGGACATCTCGGTCTACGACAAATACGGCAACCGTTGGATCGACTGGTCTTCGGGCGTGCTCGTCACGAACGCCGGCCACGGCGCCCCGGAAGTGCGCCAGGCGATCATCGACCAGGTGAACAGCGGCCTGCTGCACAGCTACGTCTTCCCGAGCGAGGAGCGCGCCGCGCTCGTCGAGGCGCTCGCCGGCGTCGCCCCCGAGGGGTTGAAGAAGATCTTCCTGCTCAGCACCGGCTCCGAGGCCACGGAGTGCGCGATCAAGCTCAGCCGCACGCATGGCATCAAGGTCGGCGGCAAAAAGAAGATCGGGATCATCGGTTGGGACCGCGGCTATCACGGCCGCACGCTCGGCTCGCAACAGGCCGGCGGCATGATGGGTCAGAAATCGTGGATCGTGAACGAGGACCCCGCGATCATCACGGCGCCGTTCCCGGACGGCTACTGGCAGACCGACACCAGTTTCGACCTCTTCCTCGCCAGCATCGAAGCCAAGGGGATGAAGCCCGAAAACGTCGCCGGCGTGATCATGGAAACCTACCAGGGGGTCGGCCCCGACTTCGCCCCCGTGGAGTTCGTCCGCCAGCTCGCCGCCTGGTGTAAGCAGCACAACATCGTCCTCACCTTCGACGAAGTGCAGGCCGGCTTCGGCCGCACCGGCAAGTTCTGGGCGTTCGAACACTACGGCGTCACCCCCGACCTCATCTGCTGCGGCAAGGGCATCAGCAGTTCGTTGCCGCTGTCGGCCGTGATCGGCCGCGAGAGCGTCATGGACCAGTACGGCCCGGGCTCGATGACCAGCACGCACACCGGCAACCCCGTGTGCTGCGCCGCCGCCCTCGCCAGCGTCTCCAAGATCATTCGCGAGGATCTCGCCGGCAACGCCGCGCGCCTCGAGCCCGTCCTGCTGGAAGGCCTCAAGAAGATCCAGGCGCGCCATCCTAAGGTGATCGGCCACGTCACTGCCCGCGGCCTCGTCGCCGGCATGCAGACCGTCAAGTCCGGCACGAAGGAACCCGATCACGATCTCGCCCACAGCATCATCGAGCGCTGCTTCCAGCAGGGCTTGCTGCTGTTCGCGCCCGTCGGCGCGTGGGGTCAGACGGTGAAGATCTCGCCGCCGCTCACGATCACCCTCGAGGCCCTTCAGGAATCGATCCAGGTTTTGTCCGACGCGACGGACGCCGCGGTGGCGGCGCTGTAGGCGACGCCAGCGCCACGATTCCCCAAGGCCGTCCGCCCACGGACGGCCTTTTTTCACCGCCAGGGAGCCCCCGGGGAGCGCCGGGCTCCAGCCTGGCTTTGGGCCGCCAGCGTGGGCCGGGCCGGAGCCCGGCG
>JBEIHL010000824.1:0-2415 GCA_040381375.1 Opitutaceae bacterium | reverse complement strand
CTGGCGATCGGCGACGCCGCCGCGGGCCGTGTGAAAGTCGCCGGCACGTTTCGCGCCGACGAACCCGAAGCATTCGCGCGCCTGTTGGAGGCGAGCTTCGGGATCGCCGTCGAGCGATCCGCCGCCGGCCCCTGGGTCCTACGCAGCTCGGCCGCCCGTTAGGCGAAAAGTTTTCTGGCCGCTAACGGAAATTCCGCGGCCGTTCGTTTCTGCCCCGGACCCGCGATCCTTGCCTCTGCCCCGCACGCTGGTCCGTCGCATGAAACACCCATGACCCCTATCGGCCGCGTCGCGCGGCGCTGGTGCCTCGCAGTCACGTTGCTCTGCACGGTGCTCGTGACCGGGTGGGCCACGACCGCATCGGCGCCGAAAACCAATTTCCGCCTGCCCGTTGGCGACGCGGCCTCGACCCTCCGGCAGTTTTCCCAGCAGGCCCGCACCCCGATCGTTTACCCGGTCGACGCGGTGCGCGGGGTCACGACCAACGCGGTGCAAGGTGAGTTTACCGCCCGCGAGGCCCTCGACCGGATGGTGACCGGAACCGGACTCGTCGTCGCACAGGACGGAAAAACCGGTGCCTTGACCGTAGGCCGTCCTTCGCCCCCTGCCGCGCCCGCCCCGCGCAGCGCCAGTCAGCCCGATACACCTTCCCCCGACTCCCCTTCCCGCCCGCCTCCAACTGAAATGAAAACAGCTTCCGCTCGCTCCGCCTCCCTGTTCACCCGCACCGCCGCGTGGATCGCACTCGCCTTCGGTCCTGCCCTTGGGGGGGCGGGCGCCGCCACCGGCCCCACCCCGCCGGCCGGCCGGGCTCCCGGCAGCACGGATCCAATCGTGCAATTGAATCCATTCACTGTCACCGGTTCCCAAGTCTCGCGCTACCAGGCCGCCGAGGCGGCAAGCGGGGGCCGGCTGAGCGTGAACCTCTTCGACTCGACCAAGAATCTCGGCGTGATCACCGGTGAGTTTATGGCGGATGTGGGGGCGGGATCCCCGCTGCACGCGTTGAAATTCCTGCCCGGAATCGCGCGCAGCACACAACCGGAAGGCGCCTTCGGCGAGCGCATTTCGCTCCGTGGCTTTCAAACCCAGGACATCCTCTTCGACGGCTTTCGACCGGCCGATTCAGCCGTCGGCATGAACCAGGCATCGGCGTTCTTCGAGCGGATCGAGGTGGTGATGGGGGCGGACTCGATCCTGTCCCCTTCCGGCCAACCTGGCGGCACGATCAACGTCGTGACGAAGCGCCCGCGCTTCGACAACTTCGGCAACGGCAAGCTGCAGTGGGGTCGCTACAACACCAACCGCGCGTCGCTTGACCTTAACCGGATCATCCAGCCGAACCTCGCCGCCCGGGTGATCATAGCGGGCCTTGACAACACTTATTACGGCATGGGTCCGCAGCGGGGATTCGACACCTTGAGCGGGCTGAGCTGGCGCTTCGCCAACGGGAGCCTGGCGACGGTCCAGTACCGGACGAGCACCGGTGACGCCGTCAACGGTCAAGGCACGCTGATCGATCCTTCCTCCGGCACCGACACCGAGGGCCGCATCTTCGGGCAGCTTTCGCGGGATGCCGGCGAGCGGCTGCACTCGCAGGCCGCCCGCTTCCGGAACCACCAGCACACGGTGAGCATGTTCTTTGATTCGCGGCTGAGCCCGATCCTCTCGACCCGCCTGGCGGGGATGGCCTCGTTCCAGCGCTACACCTGGCTCGAAGGCACGCCGGCGGGCGCACTCGGAGGGTCGGTTAATCCGCTGACCGGTAAATGGACCCCCGGGTTCACCTACGGTCCGGCACCGGCGTTCAATCCCACACCGGCCACTTTCGGAAACACGATGACGGCCAACGTGAACCTGATCGACCGGCCGAGCTACCGGCGCGGCCTGGCGCTGCAGAACGATTACGCGCTCGAACTCGAGCTCGGTCCGGTACGCGCGCAGACTGCCGTCGGTTTCTCCCTGGAAAACGTCCGCGTGCCGCGGAACTACCGTTACGTCTATTCCGTGCCCACGTTCGACGTGCGCACGGATCCCATTCCCGGGCCGCGCGGGGTGCCCGTGGTGAACGAGAACTGGCAGACGCACAACACGACCACGAATGCGTATGCGAACCAGGTTTTTCGCAGCCGTAATGAAAGGCTGACGGTGAATCTCGCCTACGCCCGGAGCTGGCACGACTTCACGCGCATGAACTACGTGACGAACACGACCGCGCGCATCCGGCCGAAGCCGGAATTCGTGAACTACGGCGTCGCCTTCAAGCTCACGTCATCCCTCTTGGCTTTTTATGGCCACTCGGAGAACGCGCAGCCGAACACACCGGTGCCGGGCCTGGCCGCGGCGGAGGAATTGACCTCGGCCAAGCAGGAGGAAGGCGGAATCCGCTTCCGCTTCCGCGACGGCAAGGCCGTG
>JBEIHL010000823.1:0-2418 GCA_040381375.1 Opitutaceae bacterium | reverse complement strand
GCCCGCACCGCCGTCGGCGACGGCAAGCCGTTCGTCCTCGTCGAAGGCCAACTCGACGCCCTGCGCTGCTGGAGTGTGGGCCTGAAGACCGCGATCGCGCCGCAGGGCACATCGATCACCGAAAGCCAGCTCGTGCTGCTGCGCCGGTATCACACGCAGGTGGAGTGCTTCTTCGACAGCGACAGCGCCGGACAGAAGGCCGCGTTGCGCTTCCTGCCGATGGCGCTCAAGGCGGGACTCGAAGTGCGCTTTCTCACGCTCGCCGGCGCGGAGAAGCTCGACCCCGACCTCCTGTTTCTCGAACGGGGCATCGCCGCCTACGAAGAGCTGCGCCGTAAGGCGGAGAGCGCGATGCACTTTGCCTGTCGAGCTCTGCTCGCCGATCCGGCCCAGGCCTCGGTCGAGGAACGCAGCCGCGCCGCGCAGGCGGTCTTCGAGTTGATCGCCGCGGCCGAGAGCGAGATGACGCGCAGCGGTTTCCTGGCCGAGGCCGCCGTCCACCTCAAGCTGCCGCCCCTCGCGACCCAGCGCGATTTTCAGAGTTTCGTCAGCCGCCAGCAGCGCCAGGCCGCCGCGCGGCCGGCCCCGGAACCCGCCGCCCCCGCCCCGAACAAGGCGGCCGACACGACGCACACGCCGGAGCAGCACCTGCTGCTGCTGCTGCTCCACTTCGAGAACCTCGGCAAGTCGCTGAGTCAGGCGATTCACCACGACTGGGTCGACACGGCTCAGCCGGCCGGCGCGCTGCTCAATCGTTTCCTCGCCGAGTTCGAGCAGGATGCGTGGCCCGGGCGGGAACAATTGGATGCGCTGCTGGAGTCGCCGGCAGAGCGGACGCTCATCGCGAACCTGCTTTTTGAAAGCCCCGGCATCGACGATCCGGTAAAGGTGGTTCAGGAAGGGCTTCGGCAACTTCGCGCCCGTGCGCTGGAACCCCGTTTGCGGCAAATAGAACTTGCTTTGGCCAACCCCCATGCGGACAGTGATTCTGACCCAATTTCTCTCTTGAAAGAACGCTCAGAACTGCAACGCCAGCTCCGCTCGCCGCTCGTCTTCGCCTCGGCCGTCTAACGCCTCCGGGTGCTCCACGCAGTTTGTTGCCGTCTTTCGTCGTGTTATAGAGACCTCTTTCAAAACATGTCGCGCAAGTCCAAGTCCGCCTCCGCCGATACCGCCCAATCCGAAGCCGTCGAAGCCGCGTTGGCCAAAACCACCCCGCACGCCGCGGAAGGCGCCGCTCCGGGATCCGAGCAAATTCCCGCCGGTGGCATCAATGACAAGATCCGGCACCTGATCCGCCTCTCGAAGGAGCAGGGCTATCTGACGTTCGACGACATCAACGAGGCGTTGCCGGAGTCGGTCGAAAACCAGGAGGAAATCGACAACGTGCTGTCGATTCTGCAGAACCTCGAAATCGAGATTCTCGAGCCGGATCAGGTCGAGGACTACAAGCAGCGGCAGGAGGAGGCGGAAGAAGAGGAATCGCGGACGTCTCAGAATGATATTCTGGACGATCCGGTAAGGATGTACCTCAAGCAGATGGGCCAGGTCCCGCTGCTGACCCGCGAGCAGGAAGTTGAAATTTCCAAGCGGATCGAGACCGCCGAGCTGAAAGCGCAGGAAGCGCTTTTCCAGGCTTCCGCCATCGGCGCCTACATCGGCGGCCTCGGGGCCAAGCTGCTCAATCGCGAGGAGCGTTTCGACCGCGTCGTGATCGACAAGAAAATCGAGTCGCGCGAGGCGTACTTCAAGGGCCTGCAGAAGCTGGTCGAAAACACGCAGTCCTCCGAGGCGTTCGTCGCCGAGGCCTGGGAGGAATACCTGAAGGCCCGCGGCGAGGCGGAACGGAAGAAAGTCCACGCCAAGTTCCGGAAGCGCGAGAATGTCCTGCGCTCCTACTTCGGGAAATTCTATTTCAAGCTGAAGGTTTACGAGGAGTACCTCGAGCAACTGCGCCCGGTTCTCGACGAGATCGATCTGCTCCACGCGCAGCTTGACCGCGCCCGGCACCCGAAGACGAAGAAGGATGCCGCCATCGACACGCGGGCCGTGCACGCCCGGCTGAAGCAGATCGAGGCCCAGCACCGCATCATGCCCGAGGACCTCCTGAAGGTCGTCCAGCAGACGATGGTTCACGTGCGCGAGGCCCACAAGGCGAAGACCGAAATGGTCGAGGCCAATCTGCGCCTCGTGATCTCGATCGCGAAGAAGTACACGAACCGCGGCCTGTCGTTCCTCGACCTGATTCAGGAGGGCAACATGGGCCTGATGAAGGCGGTCGAAAAATTCGAGTACCGCCGCGGCTACAAATTCTCCACCTACGCGACCTGGTGGATCCGTCAGGCCATCACCCGCTCGATCGCCGACCAGGCGCGCACCATCCGCATCCCGGTGCACATGATCGAGACCCTCAACAAG
>JBEIHL010000822.1:0-2423 GCA_040381375.1 Opitutaceae bacterium | reverse complement strand
GCTGCAACGTGCAACGGCCTGACCCCCTTTCTCCGTGCGCTGATGTAGCCGATTGGCGGTTAACCCCGGGGCGGAAACTTTTCTTGCGCCCGCCCGGTGTTGTGAGGGCTAATGGCGGGGATGGCTGGTCCGGCTCTGAGCTTCGTCATACCCCTGTATCACAGCGCTGAAACGATCGGCGGGGTCGTGCGCGAAATCGAAGGGCTGGAAATCGAGGGCGGGCACGAGATCGTCCTCGTGCATGACGGCAGCGGCGAGGCGACCAGTGCGGTGTGCCGCGAGCTGGTGAAGCACGCCAAGGTGCCGATCACATTGGTCGAACACGCGCGGAATTACGGTGAGCACAATGCGGTGCTGACGGGGTGGCGGCACGCGAAGGGGACGCACCTGGTGAATCTCGACGACGATGGCCAGAATCCGCCTACTGAGGCGGTGCGGCTGTGGCGGCACGCGAAGGAGGCGGGGCTCGATGTCGTGTTCGGCCACTACGACGAGAAACAGCATTCGGCGTGGCGGAATTTGGGCAGCTGGTTCACGAACCGGATGACCGATTGGGCGCTCGACAAGCCGCCGGGCTTTTACCTTTCGAGCTTTCGCTGCGTGAGCGCGTTTGTCGCCCAACAGGTCGTCGCCTATGCGGGACCGTATCCTTACATCGACGGGCTGCTGCTGCAGGTGACGCAACGGATCGGTTCGATCGAAGTGCGCCACGAGCCACGGCGGGCGGGCACGAGCACCTACACGTTGAGCCGGTTGCTGCGGCTGTGGCTGAGCGCCTGGATCAATTTCTCGGTGCTGCCGCTGCGGGTTGCGACCGTGATGGGGTTGCTCATTGCGGCCATCGGCGTCGGGGCGCTCTTGTGGGTGATCTGGTTGTGGCTGCAGCAGGAGGGCCCCGAGTACGGCTTTGGCTGGTTGATGGCGGCGCTGCTGATCTTCTCGGGCGCGCAACTCGTGATGCTGGGGCTGATCGGGGAGTACGTGGGTCGGATGTTTCTCGCGGTCAATCAACGTCCGCAGTCGGTGGTGCGTGAGGTGAGCCGTTCAGGTGGCTGAAGGTGGCGCGGCGTGTCCTCACGCCGCCTTGGAGGCGACGATTCTGACTATCCTGTTGACGCCTGATTTTTCGACAGGATGGGCAGGATAGACAGGATTTGGGAATCAGCGGCAACGAATGCGTCGCCACTCCTGGCCTAACCCCGAACTCATCCTGTAAATCCTGTTCATCCTGTCGTCCATTTGCTCCGGTGGCGGCAAGAGGACGCGTTGGGATGCATGCAGGCTAGTGACCGGCGAACATATTTTCCCAGCGGGTGTACTCGCCGCGCAAACCGTCCGTCACGCCGGCGACCGCCTCGGGCGGGGGAGTGCGGCGCACGTGGGCGAGGAACGCGCAGGCGGCGAGGGCGAGCCGGTAGTCGCGCGATTCGGGCACGATCAAGGCCTGGCTGAGGTAGTGTCGGCACCACGTGCGGGTGCCGTCGTCGGCGGCGGCGATCAGGGCGGCGCCCCAGCGCAGCGCGAGCCGGTAGGAGTTTTGTTCGTCGCGCGCTTTGCGGCCGGGCGAGGAGCTGACGTGGTGTCGGACCACGCTGCGCAGCGCCACCGCGTTGACCCGACCTGCGGCGCGTCCGCGGAAACAGAGGTCGATGTCCTCGCCGCCATTCATGAAACCCTCGTCGAATCCGCCGAGCTGTTCCCACCAGGACCGCGCCACGAGCAGGCAGGCACCGGTGACGGCGGGGACGGGCCGGACTGGCCGAACGATCCGGGAAAGCCACGACGGCAGGGTGCGGGCATGGACCGGTTTCGCGGTCAGATTCACGACGAGACCGGCGTGATCGACGGCCCCGGTTTTGAAGTCGCGTTGCACATTGCCGATCAAGCCGGCGCGCTCGCCTAGCGCGGCGTGCGCGTCCAGCATGGGTTCGAGCCAGCGGGGCAGCAGGATCAGGTCGTTGTTGAGCAGGACGAGAAACTCGCCGGCGGCCACGGCGGCGGCGCGATTGTTGGCCGCGGCGTAGCCGAGGTTGCGGTCGTTGAGCAGGACGCGGATCCGCGGATCGCGCAACGTGGCGAGCCAGGCTCGCGTGCCGTCGGTGCTGCCGTCGTCGACGAAGATGATCTCATGGCTCAGCCCGTCCGGCAGCGTGGCCTGCAGGCTCGCCAGCATCGCCTGCGTGAGGGGCAGGCAGTTGAACAACGGCACCACCACGCTGAGTCGCGGCGGAGCCGCGACCGGGCGAGGGGCGAGAGGCGAGGGGCGAGAGGCGAGAGGCAAGGGGAGGCGGTGGGCCGCCTCCAGCCGCTCCTCGAGGTCTTCCCTCCAAGCCACGATGTCCTGGGGAGCCCACTGCACTTCTGGTGGAGGCAGCGCCAGCACCGCCGACCCCCCCCCCAAAAAAAGTGCCTCAGTTCAAAGT
>JBEIHL010000821.1:0-2425 GCA_040381375.1 Opitutaceae bacterium | reverse complement strand
AGCCGAGCTGGAGCTCGGCGCTCCCAGGCTAGTGCGTTCGATGGTGAGCAGTTACGCGGGGACTGCGGATTACTGCGTCCGCTCGAGTTTCCGCAGGATCACATCGCCATTCATGGTCGCGACGCTGATTTGCGGGCCTCCGCCGTTGAGAGTACCAGTCACCAGCTTGCCAACTGTGATCGTCGGCACGGGCGGTTTGGGCGGGGCCGGAACACGAGCCATCCCCGGAGTCTGCGGCGGAACCGGAACGACCGGACGTTCCTCCAGGGCCCGACCCTGCGTCTCCGCTTCCCGCCGGCCCCGATCCATCTCCCGGCGGGCGGCGTCGAGTGCGCGGCGCGCTTCGTCCGTATCGAGTTTTGCCGACTCAAGCCGCTCGCGGACGGCTTCCAGCGCCTCCCGGATCGCCTACCGCACCTCTCCCGTCAGCACGTTGCCTCCCCGGATGGTTTGGAAAGACCGGTGGCGGCTGAAACCGGACGCCGCCTCGGTCTTGGTGATCAGAGCCGCCTCGTCTAAGTCCGTGAGCACGGAGCCATTCTGGGTACGCGGCCGGACGCTGGCCTTGGCGTCCGCCGGCACCCGTAGCACGACCTCTCCGTTCATCGACGTGAACGACAGCGGCTTGCCCTCCTGCAGCGCATCGAGCTCGGCCAGCGTGGCGCGCAGGGATTCGAGCTCGCGCTGACAATCCGCGCAGCCTGCCAGGTGGCCACGGATGTCCGGTAGCGCCGCCGGAGCGGTGCGGTCCTCGAGCAGCTCGGGCAGGTGTTCGCGGGCGCGGGTGCAGTTCATCGGGGGGAGCAATTTCGGCGGCGCGGTTGGTCGTCAGGCGATCGGCTTTTTCTGCAGGCGGAGATAAACCTGTCGCAGTTCCTGCAGCGCACGGTGGGCGCGCACCTTGGCGGCGCCGACGGAGCACTCGAGGATGCCGGAGATCTCGGCAAACGAGAGTTCCTGGAAACGCGAGAGCAGTAGCACTTCGCGGTCGTCGCGGTTCGCCGCGTGGACGGCGGCATGGGGCGCGTTGTCCGCGTAGTCGAGCAAGTCGGTCGGATCGGTGGGCCGGGGCGCCGAGTTGCCTTTGCGGAAGACGTCGTCCGCGCCGGTGCGAGTGGTTTTACCGACCCCATGCCGGGTTCAGCCGCGATGCGGGCAACGAGCGAAACGGGAGGGAGTTCTTCGAGCGAGGCGTACACGGCGGCGAGACATGGCAGGAGGTTGCCGGAGAGAACCGCGGGCGCCGGGGAAAGTTACAGCCGATCTTCAACCCCGGCCGGCGAGTCGCCGATGCCGCTGGCCAAGCCCGCCGTCCTGACTATCCGTAAGCCGCCCCCAGTATGAACCGACGCGACTTTCTCGTTCGCTCCTCCCTGATCACGGCCGGCGGCTGTCTCGCCCGCCCGTTTACCTTCGCCCAGACCGCCGCTCCCCGGCCAGTCACCGCGCCGCCCGCGCCGGTCACCCCGGAGTTCAAAGCGCTGCGTCGCAACGCCGGATACTTCACCGCCCAGGGCGGCACGATCGGCTGGCTGGTGAACCCGGAGGCGCTCGCGTCCGTCGACACGCAGTTTGCGCGCACCGCCCTGCTGTTCCTCGAAGGGCTTCCGGGACGCCGGGGGCGGCAGCTCGATGTCGTGATCAACTCGCACCACCACGGCGATCACACGGGTGGCAACGGCGTGCTCCGGCCCGCGACGAAAAAGCTCGTCGCCCACGCGAACGTGCCCGAACTCCAGCGCTCCCGCGCGGCGGCGGACAAGAAGGGTGACGTGCCGGTGGTGGCCGACACGACGTTCGCCGACACCTGGCGCCAGACGCTCGGCGACGAGGTGGTGTCCGCGAAGTATCTCGGCGCCGCGCACACGAAGGGCGACATCGTCACCTACTTCGAAAAGGCGAACGTGATTCATATGGGCGACCTGATGTTCAACCGCCTGTACCCGGCGATCGACCGCGCCGGCGGCGGCCGGATCAAGGGCTGGATCACCGTGCTCGAGACCGTCGCGAAGGCCTACCCGAAGGACGCGATTTATATCTTCGGTCACGCCAGCGCTAAGTTCGGCGTGACGGGTGCGAGCGCCGACGTGCTGGTCTTCCGCGATTACCTTGCCGGACTGCTCGACTACACGCAGAAACAGATCAACGCCGGCGAGCCCAAGGAACGCATCGTGGCGGTCGAAAATCTCCCCGGTTTCCCTGATTTCCACGCGCCGGTCGGCCCGGCCAACCGCTTGCCCGCCAATCTCGGCACCGCGTACGACGAGCTCATGGATCGCAACGGCTGATACCAATCGCACTTGGAATTTAGCCTATTGGGTCGGAAAGCCGAGGCCGAGATTTTGACCACAGATCACACGGATTACACAGAGAGGGGCAGGTTCGGTTTCCTCTGCATCCGTGCCATCGGTGTGATCCGTGGTGT
>JBEIHL010000820.1:0-2429 GCA_040381375.1 Opitutaceae bacterium | reverse complement strand
GGTCCCTGGGGGCGCCGGGCTCCAGCCCGGCCTACTCCCCGGACAGCCGGGCCCGAGCGAGGCGCTCCCAGGGTCACGACAAGTTTACCGGATCCACGTCCAGGATCTGCGTGATGTCGTCGGGCCACGCGAACCCTTCGCGCAGGAGCTGCAGCTCCGGCACGATCTTCGTCACGGCGTTGGTGAAGTACCAGAGCTGCCACCGGTACTCGTCCTTGATTTTTTCGATCGGAGACGCGGAGGGCCCGCGCAACTCCACGCGATCGCCGAAGGTTTTCTCCACGAGTTTCGCCCAGTGCTCGGCGAAGAACTTGAGCTTCTCCGGATTTTTGCCGCGGAAGAGATGGTGAATCAGATGCCGGTAGGGAGGATAGTGATACGCGCGCCGGATCGCGAGTTCGGAGGCGGCGAAGCCGGCAAAATCCGCGTGCCGCGAGAACTGGATCGCTTCGGCCTGCGGGGTGAACGTCTGCACGATCACCTCGCCCGCCCGATCGCCGCGCCCCGCCCGGCCCGCCACCTGCACGAGCAACTGGAACGTCCGCTCGTTCGCCCGGAAATCCGGGATGTGCATGGACATGTCGGCGTCGACCAACCCGACCAGCGTGACGTTGGGGAAATCGAGCCCCTTGCCGATCATCTGGGTGCCCACGAGCACGTCGATCTGGCCGGCGCGAAACGACGCCAGCACTTCGCGGAAACGATTCTTCTTCGACATCGTGTCCGTATCCATCCGCTCGATGCGGGCGCGGGGCACCACGCGCCGCACCGCCTCCTCGATGCGCTGCGTGCCGAGCCCGCGCCACCGGATCTCCGGCGCGCCGCACTTCGGACAGCGGAGGGGCGCGGCACGCTCCGCGGCGCAGAGATGGCAGCGCAGCATTTCGTCGCTGCGGTGATACGTCATCGTGATGCTGCAGTGCGCGCACTCCTCGACGTGCCCGCACTTGGTGCAGAGCATCGAGGACGAATAGCCGCGGCGGTTGATGAAGAGGATCGTCTGTTCGCGCCGTTCCAGCCGGTCCTGCATTGCGCGCACCAGCCGGCCCGACAGCGCGGGCAGCGTCCGCTGTTTCATCGCCTCGATCCGCATGTCGACCACATCGATGAACGGCAGCTTACGGTCGTCGACGCGCTGCGTGAGCTGGAGGAGCTGGTATTTGCCCGCCTCGACATTCGTGAAGCTCTCGAGGGAGGGCGTCGCCGAACCCAGGATACACCACGCCCGGGCGAGCTTGGCCCGCATCACGGCGACGTCGCGACCGTGATACCGCGGGGTTTCGTCCTGCTTGTAGGCCGGTTCGTGCTCCTCATCGACGACGATGAGCCGGATATTCTGCACGGGCGCAAAGATCGCCGAGCGCGCCCCGACCACCACCCGGGCCTCGCCGGTCGCGAGCGCGAGCCAGCCGTCGAGCCGTTCCCCTTCGCTCAGGTGACTGTGCCACACCACGCAGCGCTGGCCCTGCGCGATCGCCTCCAACCGCGACCGCAACCGCGCCACGGTCTGGGGCGTCAGCGCGACCTCCGGGACGAGAAACACCACGCCGCCGCCGGACTGGAGGGCGGTGTCGATCGCGCGCAGGTAGACCTCGGTTTTGCCCGAGCCGGTGACGCCGTGAAGGAGCGTCACGCCAAAGGCGTCCCGCCGCTGGCTCGTCGCGAGCGCGTCAACCGCCGCCTGCTGCTCGGGATTCAGCCGGTGGGGCTGCGCCGCGACGAGTTCTCCGGCCGCGTGGTCGTCTGCGTAGGCGATCCGTTCGATCCGGCGCGATTCCTCCCGCGCCGCTCCGCGCCGGATGAGGGCGCCGGCCACCGCGGGCGACAGTCCGAGGCGCGAGAGCACGAGGGATTTGCCCTGGGGGCGGAACTGCTGCTCGAGGAAACGGTACAGCTTGGCCTGCTGCGGCGCACGGCGCTCCAGCGTGGCGAGATCCTCCGCGGACAGGCGCGTGGCGAGCGCGAGTTGTTTTTCCTGCTTGAGTCCCGCGCCCCGCCGGACCGCGACGGGGATCATCGTTTCGATGATGAGGTCGAGCCCGCACGCGTAGTAACGGGCCATCCAGCGCGCGAGACCGAGCAGGTCGGATGGCAGCGCGGGAAACGGATAGACGAGCTGTGCGATCAGCTTCAGCCGCTCGACCGGAAAATCCAGCGGCGGGCCGATCTCGCCGACGATGCCGAGCTTCAGGGTGTTGACGACCGGGATGCGCACGAGGGAGCCGACCACGACCGAGCCCTGCAGCGACTCCGGCACGCGGTAGTGCAGCAGCTTGTCGAATCCGGCGAGCGGATGAACCCCGACGATCATCGGCCGACACTGGGAGGGCTTGGCGCGCACCCGCAACCTTCCGTTTGCCCAACCGGCAAATCCCACGAGCGCAGGATCACTTGGCCCTGTAGGAGCGGCTTTACGCCGCGACCCGACG
>JBEIHL010000819.1:0-2432 GCA_040381375.1 Opitutaceae bacterium | reverse complement strand
TGCGCGGCGGAGTGACGCCCAGTCCCGAGGTTTCTCCGCCTGATTCGCTTCCGGCGGGTACATGAGCCCCCGTCGCCACTCTTCATGCCAACTGCAATTTTGGGAATTAACGCCTTTCACGGCGATTCGTCTGCCGCGCTCGTCGTCGACGGTGTACTGGTCGCCGCCGTCGAAGAGGAGCGTTTCAACCGCGTGAAGCACTGGGCGGGCTTTCCCGCCGAGGCGATTCGCTACTGTCTCGCGGAGGGAGGCATCACGGTGCGTGACCTCGATCATGTCGCGGTGTCCTTCAACCCGCGCGCCAACTGGCAGGTGAAAGCCGCGTTCGCGTTCCGCAATGCCCTGTCGGCCCGCGCGTACATCTGGCAGCGCGTACAGCGGACGGGAAAGAAGGCTTCGCTCCGGGAATTGCTCGCGACGGCGACGGGGGTGACCGAGAAGGACATCCGGGCGACCTTCCACGGGGTGGAGCATCACCAGGCGCACGTGGCGAGCGGGTTTCCGATTTCGCCGTTTCGCGAGGCCGCGATCCTTTCGGTGGACGGCATGGGCGACTTCGTCAGCACGATGTTCGCCGGTGGCTACGACCAATCCTGGCGCGTCTACGACAAGGTGTATTACCCTCATTCCATCGGCCTGCTGTACAGCGCGGTGACGATGCTGCTCGGGTTTCCACACTACGGCGACGAGTACAAGGTGATGGGCCTCGCGCCGTATGGGAAACCCCGATACCTCGACGCGCTGCGGAAGGTGATTCTCCCGACGCCGCGCGGGTTCGAGCTCAATCTCGCCTGCTTCCGGCATCACCGGGAGGGCATCCGGCTCGGCTGGGACGGAGGCGCGCCGGTCGTGGCGCCGTTCTACAGCCGCAAACTCGAGGAGCTCCTAGGCCCGCGCCGCGATCCCGCCGAAAAGGTCACGGAGCATCACCAGGATGTCGCGGCCTCGTTGCAGGTGGTGACGGAGGAGATCGTGTTTCATCTGCTGGCTTTGCTGCACCGGCGGCATCCGTCGGACAACGTGGTGGTGGTCGGAGGGGTGGCGATGAACTCGGTCGCCAACGGCAAAATCACGGAGCGCACGCCGTTCAAACAAGCGTTCATTCCGGCCGGTGCGGCCGACAACGGCGGCTCGTTCGGCTCTGCCTTCTACGTGTGGCACACGGTGCTGGGCCGGCCGCGCCGCTTCGAACTGCGGCACGCCTTGTGGGGGCCGGCCCCGATCGAAGCGGAGATTCTCACCGCGCTCAAGGCCGAGGGGCAGCGGGTGCGGGCGGAGAAGCTTTCCCGCGCGGCGCTGATCGAGCGAACCGTCGATGCGATTTGCCGCGGTGAGGTCGTCGGCTGGTTCCAGGGTCGGATGGAATTTGGCGCGCGGGCGCTCGGGAATCGCTCGCTGCTGGCGGATCCGCGCCGCATCGACATGCGCGACATCATCAACCTCAAGATCAAGTTCCGGGAGAAATTCCGGCCTTTTGCGCCCAGCATCCTCGAGGAGCACGTGGGGGCCTGGTTCGAGCGCAATGAACCGTCTCCCTTCATGGAAAAAGTCTTCAAGATCCGGGCCGAAAAGCGGGAACTGATTCCCGCCGTGACGCATGTCGACGGTACGGGGCGGCTGCAGTCGGTGAGCCTCAAGTCCAACCCGCTTTACTGGGACTTGATCGAGACTTTCCGGCGTCGCACCGGGGTGCCGATTCTCCTCAACACCTCGCTGAATGAAAACGAGCCGATCGTGCACACGCCGGCTCAAGCGCTGAGTTGTTTTTTGCGCACCCGAATGGATGTGCTCGTGCTGGGATCCCATTTTATCCGCCGTGGCGAAGATCTTAATCTCGAGCAGCGTTGATTCCGACCTGGTGACGGGAATCGCTACCCGGATTGGCGCCGCGGCGGCGATTCTCACGACCGTCTCCGAGGGCCGCTACCGTCAGTTGTCGGCGGGCGGCTGGCCGGGCAAGTTATGGCTGCGCTGGCTCGGCTGGGTGGTGCATCCGCTCCGACTAAGCTGGCGGATGGGGATCGAGCCGCGCGGCTCGGTCTTCGTGGTGACGACCAATCCCTTCTTCGCCCCGGTGATCGCGGTCTGGCTGGGGCGATGGCTTGGACACCGGGTCGTTCATCACGTGTTTGATCTATATCCGGATGCGCTGGAGGCGGCCGGGAAGATTCGTCCGTATGGCTGGCGTTCCCGTGCGATCGCCGCCGCCACGCGTTCCGTTCAGCGTAACTGCACGGCGGCGGTCTACTTGGGCCCTGAACTGCGGCGCCACGCCGAGCTGCGGCACGGGCGGGCGACGACGGGAAAGGTGATCGATGTCGCGGCGGACGAAGCGTTGTTTTCCGGCCCGCGGCCCACGCGATCTTGCCCCTTGGTGGTGCATTATGGCGGACAACTGGGCGCGATGCACGACTCGGAGGCATTGGTCGAGG
>JBEIHL010000818.1:0-2434 GCA_040381375.1 Opitutaceae bacterium | reverse complement strand
GGCGGCGCAGTCTCCCGCCGCGCGCTTTGCGCGATCGCCGCGAGCACCTTCGGGCGGAATTCCGCGGCGATGCCCGCGAGCCGGGCTGCCTCCGCCGTCTCCCCGATCTCGGCCAGGACCGCACTCAGATCGCGCAGGGCCCGCCAGGCGTGCGCGTTCACGTTCACCGCCTGCGCCGGCGTGCTGATGTCGCCCGCGTAGCGCTCGGCCGGATACAACCCGTGCGGCCCGGTGCGGCCGTCGACGAGCCGCGTCACCTCCTTCGCCCAGCGCGGCTGCAGGGTGCGAACGAACGCGGGGTCGCGGGTCTGCCAGAACGTGCGCACGACGTTCATCACCTTGAAGCCCGCCTGGTGATTCTCCAGGCCCTGCCGGGTGAAATCCAGCAGCGGCACGATCAGCCGGCGCATTTCGTCGGCATAGCCCCAGGCCAGCAGCGCCAGAGCCGCTTCACTGCCTTCGGCCTGGTACAGGCGGTCATACTGGTTGCCCGCGCTGTAGTGCATCCGGTCGCCCGAGATCAGGCCGAAGTTCTGCACCAGCAGGTGGCGCCAGGCGTCGTTCACCCGCGCCTCGGGCGTCTCGACCCGCATGCCGACCGCCAGTTTCGCGCGCCACGTCGCGACGCACATCGCGCGCTGCGCCTCGTAGTCCAGTGTCCACGCGAGCTCCCGCGCCAGCGGTTTCGTCGCGATCGCGAGCGTCACCGCCTCCCCGGCCGCGATCCGCGCCACGGCCCGCTGCCGTTCCCAGCGCCAACGATCGTCGAATCGCGCGAGCAGCCCGCCCGACGTATCCACGACGTCACCACGGGCAAACGTCACCCCGGCCCCGTCGCCGACGTTCACCGCCACGCTGCCAGCCCGGCCCTGCGCCAGGGAAAGTTTCACGAACACGACGCCGTGCGCGGCCAGCGCGGGATCGGTGCTCGCAAATGCCTCCAGCCGGTAGATCTCCGGTTCGCGGACCGCCCGCACCTGCGTGAGCGGCACGGCGCCCTCCGACTGCACGGGCGACGTGTGCCGATATCGGATCTCGACGATCGGCAGCCAGCCCTCGGCGAGCGTCGGCTCGCTCAACCGGTCGCGCAGTCCGCCGAAAAGGAATTCGTCCGGGCCGACGCGAAACGTGACCGGCGCCCCGTTGTCGTTCCAGGAGCGGGAGCCGCCGCGGAGATTCACTCCGCTACCGTTCGCGATGAGCCGCGCCTTCACGGTGGCGTTGGGCGCGCTGAGCACGATCGGGTAGTCGCGGAAGTCGGCGTTCACATACCGTGGCGGCGGGAGCAGCGGGGCGAAGAATTCGTAGCTCGCGCCGTTGGGCTGCGCCAGGGCGGCTTCGCCCCAGACGTCGCGCGTGGCCTGCACGGCCTCGACGAAGGAAGGCAACGCCGGCACGGCGGCCGCCAGCCGGGCCACCAGCAGCAGGGAGATGCATGCGATCGTCGCCGCCTTCAAAACGACCCCCTCAGGCCGAAGATCCACAGTGCGCCGTATTGATCGCTCTGCCGAAAGCGGGCGTACGCGGGAGTCTCCGGCCCCCACCGTTCGAAGTCCTCCGGTTCATCGGTCAGATTGCGGATGTTGCCGAACAGCGAGATCGCCTTCGTAAGCCGGTACTCGCCAGTCAGGTCGATGAGCCGGCGTGGCGTGGCATACGTGAAGGTCCCCGGGCCGACGCTTGCCCCCGTGATCTGGGCGAGCTTGCGCCGGCTTTGGTAGGTCCACGTCAGCCGCAGGTTGAAGCGATCGCGGATCAGGACCAGCCCGACGTTGGCGGTGCGGGGAATCATGCCGGCGAAATTGTCCGCTTCCGCCCCGGTCGCGCGCTGGGTCGCCCCGCTTGCGGTCAACTGCAGCCCGCGGGCCCAGGCGGGCAGGAACGTCAGGCTCTGGCGGTACTGAAAATCGAGGCCCTGCATGTGCACGATGCCCGGCAGATTGTACTGCGTGCTCACATCGTAGATGCCGTATTCGGCCGCGGAAAGGCTGTGGATGGCCAGGAGCTCCGGCGTGGCGGGCAGGACGGTGCTGCCGAAGAAATTTTCGAATTCGCGCCGGAAGGCGCCGACGGAAATCAAGCCCACGCCCTCGAAATAATACTCGAGGCCGACCTTGCCGGTGCGCGCCGTCCAGACCTTGATGGCGGTGTTGTTGAGCACGATCCGGTTGGACGGCCCCGGGGCGGATTCGAGGTCCGGCAGCGTAACCCCACCGGCGTACTGGTTGTAGTTGGGCCGGCCGACGGAATGGTAGTACGCCGCGCGGAGAATCAGATTCTCGCGCAGGTTGTAGCCGGCGTTGAGACTCGGAAAGAGCCGGAGGTATTCCTTCTCCACGTGCATCCGCCGCTCGAGGTAGGTGCGCCGGGACACTTCGAAGGCATTGGTCGAGATCGGCAGCGGCCGGCCATTCGCCCCGAGCACCGGGCGGCC
>JBEIHL010000817.1:0-2437 GCA_040381375.1 Opitutaceae bacterium | reverse complement strand
GCTTGGGGCGCGCGTTACCAGGGCCGGACGGTCGGTTCGGTCGGGCATGTGGGATGTTACTCGCTGATGGACTCGAAGCACATCGGGACCGGCGACGGCGGCGTGGTGACGTCGAGCGATCCGCGCATCGGCCCGGCGCTGCTCAAGTTCTCCGACAAGGGCGGCGACCGGCTGGACCCGAAGAACTCGTACGCCACGACCAGCGTGCTCGCGACGAACTATCGGATGAGCGAGTTGCAGGCCGGCTTTGGGGCGGCGCAGTTGCTGCGGCTGGAGGCGATTGCGGCGAAGCGGGCCGCGCTGGGCCGCCTGCTCGTCGAGGGCATCTCCGGACTGCCGGCGATCATGCCCCCGACGGTGGCGAAGGACGATCGCAGCTCCTTTTGGTTTTTCTACTTCCGCCTCCGACTCGACCGCCTGCGGTGCGACCGGGCGGAGTTCGTCTCCGCACTGCGGGCGGAGGGAGCGTCCTGTAATGCCGGATACATTCCGGTGCCGCTCTATAGGATGCCGTATTTCCAGCAGCACGCGTTCTTCGCCGGCCGGTGGCCGATCAAGGAACTCGGGCTGACGAAGATGGATTACACCCAAGTGAATTGTCCGGAGGCCGAGGCGATCCTTGCCACGGGCGTGATGTGTCCGCTGAACGAAGGCATGGACGAGGCGCTGATCCGCGACATCGGCTCGGCGGTGCGCAAGGTGGCGAAGCACTATACGGTCTAGGAACTGAGTTGCACTGGAAGGCCGGGAAGAGATCGAGCTCAGACTGTCCTTCCCGCTCTTCCCGGCCTTCCGGTTCAAGCACTGAACCTAGGTTCCTTCAGGGGTTCGCCCGGCTTCGTTTCACGAGCTCGTGCGTCTTCGTCACGATCTTCTCCTCGAGGCCGGCGGTCCATTTGCTCGGCTTGCCGTAGGGGATCATGGACGTGTCGCCCTCGTAGCGGCCTTCCTTCAGCACGCGTTCGCTGGGGATGTACGCCATGACATCGGTCGAATAGCCGAGCACCCAAAGATCCTTCCCCAGTTCGCGGCGCAGCCGGTCCGAGTAATCGATCACGACCTCACCGCCGAGCGCCACCCACGAAACGTTGCCGAGCGTCCACGCCTGGATCGGATACGCGTACTCGAGGGCGCGATTGCCCTTCGCCTTGATGTCGGCGGTGACGGCGGCGGCCCACGCCTGATGCATTTCGCGGTTGGGCTGCTGCTTCTCCCGCGCCGTGCGCAACTCCTCTTCGCTGGGCAGCCGCGAGAACCGCAACGTGATATCCTCGAAGGCCGAGCCGAAGCGTCCGTCGACCCGGGTTAACTTGCGCGCCAGGGCGCGGTCGGCCGCGTCGGCGAGAGCGCGCCCGTGTTGCTCGGCGTGCGCGAGTTCGCGCCGCGGGGCCGGGTTGATGTCGGCGCCACAGCCGATGGCGAAAAGCACCGTCGCACCCGGATGGCGCTTCTCGAGTTCCAACTGCGCGGATCCTGCATAGTCGCCATGCCACTGGTTGATGCCGAGCGTGGTGTTGTGGCAGGCGTAGGAAATCAGCAGGGCGCGCAGTTCGCCCGAGGCGGCATGGACGGCGAGCACGGGCACGCGCGGGTCGAAGGGCCCCTTCAGTTTGCCGGTGGCGCGCAGTTCGGGCGCCTGTTTTTCCGCGTTCTCCCGCCGGTTGAAACCGAACGTGGCTTCGTCCTCACCCCAGCTGATCGTGGCCGGTGCGAGTGACGCCAACGCCGCGTCCGCCGCCCGGATCATCCGGGCCTTGAGGTCCGTGGCGTAGGCATCGGCCTTCGCCACGCCATCGGCTGGGAGTATGCGCAGTCCGCTCAGATTGCCGTTGAGAAACGGGGAACAGTGAGTGTGGGAGACATTCACCATGACCGCACTGCGCGGAAGCTGGTGACGGCGGCCGAGGTCGGCCGCGACCTGATCCGAGATCTCCCGCGTGATGCCGCAAAGGTCCAGGGTCAGGAGCACGCCGCGCCGCCCGGTGGGATCCGCCACCGCGAGCGCCTTCACCCACAAGTCCTGCGCCGTGCCGTCGGCCGGTTGATCGCGGGAGGCGTAGCCGGTCATCCACAGCCCGGCGGGCGGGGTGATCTTTTCGCGCCCTGAGCCGGCGCTCCAGCCCGCGTTCGCCGCGGCAACCGCGCGCGGGCCATCGGCGAACAGGCCGAGGCCGACGGCGATGACCAGGCCCGCGTAGCCGAAGCGGGGCCGGAATCGTGCCTGGGGGGACGGGACGGGGCGGGGACACATCCTGCTCATGACCGGAGTAACCGCCGGGTTACCGTGCCCGGCAAGCACATTTCCGACTGACTCCCGGCGGGGTTTGGGCTTGCCAACGTCGCGACATAGTAACCTATCGGTTACGAGTCTGAGCCGCCGGATTTGCGCTGCATCCCGGCGGGCCGGGTTTCCTCTCACCAAACCATCGTACCGCCT
>JBEIHL010000816.1:0-2437 GCA_040381375.1 Opitutaceae bacterium | reverse complement strand
GCTCCCTGCTCCCTGCTCCCCCATCCGCGAAGCGGATGGGAATGATCTGATACTCGTGCACCAACCGCGCCGGCAGCAGGCCGCGCGAGTCGGGATCGGTTTCCAGATTGCTCGCGACGTCGATCCCCGCGGCCTGGGCCAGGCGGGGAAGCACTTCGGCTTCGGGCCGGCCGAGCGCGCCGGCGAGCGCCTCGAGCCGCTTTTCGCGCGGGGCTTCGGCGATGGCCTGACGCTGTTCCTCGGTCAGTTGGCTGGCGAGCGAGGCGGGGAGGGACTCCGTTTCGAGCACGGTCATGGACGGTGGCGCCGCGCGAACGCGATCACTTCGAGAAGATTTTGCCGAGCGTCGACTGTGGCGCGGGTGGAACGTAGGTCGAGTCGAGCTCGCCCTTGATGGTGTCGCGCGTGGGCAGTTTCTCGATCCGCTTCAGAGCCTCGGCATTGTCGATCGCGGGCGAGTTCGTGAGCACCGTGGGGCGAAGGAAGAACACCAGCTCCTGCCGCGAGTCGTTCTTGGTGCGGCGGCCGAAGAGGTCACCGAGGAAGGGAATCGGTCCCAACCGGCTGCGCTCGCGGACCTGGATGTTTTTGCGGAAGCCGCCGAGGACGATGATCTCGCCGGTCTTGGTCGTCACGTACGAGGTCGTCTGCCGCTGGCCGATGATGTACTGCTGATTGTTGTCGACGGGCACCGTGCCGATCACGTCCTGCACGTCCTGCACGATGTCGAGCTGGACGGAGCCGTCGATGCCGATGAACGGAGTGACCGTCACGGTCGTACCGATCTGTTGCTGGGTGACGGTGGACGTCGTGCCGCCGACCGTGCCGCTGGTGATGCTGCCGGTGACGACGGGGCGCGTCTCGCCGTTGAAGAACTTGGCCTGCTTGCCGTGGCTCGTGACGATGGCGGGAACGGTGACGATCGCGTTGTTCCGCTTGCGCAGCGTCGAGGTGATGGAGAGCTCGGCGGCGAGATCCATGCGGCCGGTGACTCCGGGCCGGGTGATGACGCCGTTGGTGACGGCGGCGCCGGTTTCGATCGTGCCGCTGAAGCCGACGAGCTTGTCGCCCTCGAGTTTCAGCCCGAGCGCGCTGATGCCCGAGGCGTCGTTGTCATCGAGGGTGACCTCGGCGATCACGACCTCGATGCGCACCTGGGCGAGCACGATGTCGAGCTTGTCGATCAATTCGCGGACGAGCCGCAGGTCGTCGGCGGTGCCGAAGGCCACGACGGAATTGCTGCGTTCGTCGCTCACGACGGTCATCACCGCGCTGAATTCGTTGGAGCCCGAAGACATCAGGGCGTCGAGGTTGGGATTGTTCGCGCTGCTGGCGGAAACAATCATCGGCTGGGCCGGAGGTGCCGCGGGGGCGCCGGGTGCGGTGGGTTGGACCTGGCCGGGGCGGACGGAGCCGGGGCTCTGGCGCTGGGTCGCGGTGGTCTGGCCGGAGATGATCCGGCTGAGCACGTTGACGACATCGGCGGCCTTGGCGTGCTTGAGGTAGAGCACGTCGTTGCGCGTGTTCGGATCTGACTTCTGGTCGAGCCGGTCGATCAGGTCATCGAAGAACGCGTGCTGCCGTGGATCGGTGACGAGCACGATCTGATTGGTGCGGTCATCGGCGTTGTAGCTGGTCGCGGAGCCGAGCTGCTGCTGCAAAGTGCCCGCGAGGATGGCCCGCAGCTTGTTCACCAGGTCGCTGGCCTTGGCATTTTTCAGCGTGTAGAATTTCGGCTTCATGCCGGCGGTGACCGGCTTGTCGACCTGCTGCAGCAGCAACTCAACGCGCTGCAGGTTGCTGATGCTGTCGGTGATCAGCGCGGCGTTGGCGTTTTGGAGCGGAACCGGACCGCCGTAAAACGGATTGAGCAGGCCGCCGAAGAGCGGAATGACCTCGGCCACGCGGGCGAACTCGAGTTGGAAAAGTTTCGTGGCCACTTTGCCGGTGGCGGGATAGTCGAGCGACGAACCATTGATCATCTCGGGCGCCTCTTGCTTCACGCGGCCGGCGTCGACGACCTTGATCAACTTGTCGCCGAGCGGGGCGATGCCGATGTTGTTCAGCGCGAGCACCGTCTCGATGTAGAGCAGGGCCTCGGATTTCGGCAGCGGTTTTTTGATCCGGATGTTGTAGGTCGCCGTGGTCAACTGCTGCGGGCGGATCACCAGGCGGCCCGTCAGCGTTTCGAGCGTGCTGATGACGGTGTCGATGTCGGTATCGGGCAGATCCAACACCACGGGCTCATCTTCCGGCGGCGCGGCCCGGATTACGCCCAGCCGGGCGAACGGCGCGGGGGCGGCGGACGGAGCGGCAGAAGGGGCGGCGGGCGCGGTCGGAGCAGTCTGGGCGAAGGAACCGGCGGATAGGAGGACAGCCGCGGCGGACAGAACGCAAACGCGACGCGAGGACTGGCAAAGGTGATTGAGTATCATGG
>JBEIHL010000815.1:0-2442 GCA_040381375.1 Opitutaceae bacterium | reverse complement strand
TCCCTCTGGGCTAAAGCGTCCCTTTGATGCTCTGTCGGGCGCGGCGCAGCGAAGAATCGCTGGGCCAATGAATGCCAATCTCTCGGGTTGTCTGCTCATCCTGTACCTCGGTTCATCCTGTCAGAGTTTAGACCGGATGGCAGGATGGACATCAGGATGAGCTCAGGCTATCGGTCGTCTCTAAACCGGCCCGGCGAGGGCAGGGTCACTTTAACCCGAGATCGTTGGTGCGGACGGCCTGAAGTTTCGCCGCCATGCGGCTCTTGAATTCGGCGACCACGGGAGCGAACTCCGGTTTCGCCGCCAGATTGGTGTACTGCTTCGGATCCTTCACCGCGTCGAACAGTTCGACGCCGCCCGCGGCGTCCTCGCCGTACTGGATGTAGGCCCACTGGTCCGTGCGGAGGAGGAAACCCTTGCTCGAGGGCGCGACGCTGAACGCGGTGTCGCGCACGCGATGCGTGGGGTCATCGAACACGCGGGACGCATCCTTGCCCTGCAGGCGCGCCGGCACCTCGAGTCCGGCCAATCGAGCGACGGTCGGATACAGGTCGATCAGCTCGACCAGCGACTGGCACACGGCGGGTTTCTTGCCGGGCACCCGGATGATCAGCGGCACCATCGCCGACTCGTCGCGCAGGCTGACCTTGGCCCAGAAATCGTGTTCGCCGAGGTGGAAGCCGTGGTCGCTGGTGAAGATGACGATCGTGTTGTCGGCCTGGCCGGACTGCTCGAGCGCATCGAGCACTTTGCCGACCTGCGCGTCCATGTAGGCCACGGATGCGTAGTAGCCGCCGACCGCCTTCTTCTGGCGGCGCACGTCCATTTTCATGTTCACGCTGGTCTTGTAGTTGATGCCGGGTTTCGGGATGTCGTCCCAGTCGCCCGGAAACTTGGGCGGCAGCTCCAATTTCTCGTACGGCAGGAAGGGCTCGAAATACTTACGCGGAGCGACGAACGGCACGTGCGGTCGCACGAAGCCGACGGCGAGGAAGAATGGTTTGCCGGCGTGCCGCTTGATCAACTCCACCGCCTTCGCCGCGGTCTTGCCGTCGGAGTGGACGAGGTCGTCGCCGTCGGCCTCGACGACGACAAACGTGTTGCCGCCCACGGCCGGCTTCTTGCCGTCGGCGTTGTTCTCGAGGGTCTCGCCGTTGCCCTTTGCCTTCCACTCCGGGCCGGGGCTGTTGAACTTCTCGGTCCATGAGGCCGGGTCGTCGGCCCCGTCGCCCTGGTTGTGTTTCTTGAGATCGCCATCCTCCTCGATCCCACCCGGCACGCCCATGTGGTAGATCTTGCTGACGCGCGCGGTGTAGTAGCCGGCATTCTTGAAGTGCTGCGCCCACGTAGCGCGGTCGCCGATTTTCTCCCGCGGGCTGGTGTAGCCGAGCACGTTGATCGCGTGCGGGTAGTATCCAGACATGAAGGACGCGCGCGACGGGCCGCAGTACGTGCCGTTGCAGAACGCGCGGGTGAAACGCGTGCCGGTCGCGGCGAGCCGGTCAATGTTCGGTGTGCGTACGACGGTGTTGCCGTATGACGAGAGCGCGGTCGCCGTGAGGTCGTCGGAGATGATGAAGAGGACGTTGGGCGGCGGGGGCGCCGCCGCCAGGAGCGCCGGCTGCGCCGCCAGGAGAAGGGAGAAGGGAGAAAGGAGAAGGAGAAGGCGGAGCATGGGTGAGCGAAATTCGGGACCGTGCCCGGGAGCGCCGGACTCCAGCCCGGCCTTGGTACCACATGGGCCGGGCTGGAGCCCGGCGCTCCCAGGTCGGAGTTTAGGGCAGCTTCGGTTTCAGCGGCGCGCGACTCGTCGGATCGACGGGATACACGGCACCGTGCTTCTCGAGCGCGGCCGTGAGGCTTTGCATGAGTCGCTTGAGGTCTGCGGGTCGTGTCGCGGCGAGGTTGTTCTGCTCGAATGGATCGCGGGCGAGGTCGTAGAGCTGATAGTGGGAGTTCTCCGACGCTGCCGACGGGAAGTAGTGGTAGATCACCTTCCAGGTGCCGTCGCGGAAACTCGTCCAGTACTCGCTGCGGTGCGGCGAGTGCGGGTAGTGCATCAGGAACGTGTCACTGCGCCCGGTATCGCGCTGACCCGCGAGCAGCGGATCGAGCCGCTGCCCGTCGACGGCGTGGCCGCGCGGCGCCGGTACGCCGGCGGCGGCGAGAATGGTCGGGAACAGGTCCGGCACGGACGCGAGCTGCGACTGGATGGCGCCGGCGGGAATCGGCAGCCGTTGCTGGTGTGGATTGCCCGGGGCCGGCTTGGCCCACGCGGCGATGAAGGGGACGCGGACGCCGCCTTCGTAGTGGGAGCCTTTTTTGCCGCGCAACGGGGCCGACGAGGCGACGGCGTGCTCGTGGCCGAGCGGAGCGTCGCTGCCGTTGTCGCCGAGAAAAATCACGAGGGTGTTCTCCGCGACGCCGAGCGCGTCGAGGTGG
>JBEIHL010000814.1:0-2443 GCA_040381375.1 Opitutaceae bacterium | reverse complement strand
GCCAGACGCCCGACCAGACGGCCGACTCGCTCGGCGGCTCCGTCAACCTGAAGACGCGCTCGCCGCTGAGCATGCGCGAGAAGCGCCGGTTCGGTTACAGCATCGGCGCGCGCTGGGCGCCGCCGTTCTACGATCACACGCAGGTCCGCCGCAATCATCCGATCCACCCGCTGACGAACTTCTCGTACCAGGAGGTCTTCGACGTGCTCGGCGGTGACCGCAACCTCGGCGTCGCGGTAAACGTGTTCTACAGCGAGAATGTGAACGGCCCGTCGTCGCTCCAGTACGACTACCAGAACACCGCCGCCTCACCGGCCTATCTCTGGGATTTCCGCACGCAGAACCAGTTCAACAACCGCACCCAGAAGAGCGTGAACGTGAAGGCGGAGTATCGCCTCGCCGAGCACACCAAGCTCATCCTGAACGCCATCTACAATGACGCGTTCGAGAAGACCGACCGGCTATATGCGACGCGCGCGTTTTCCAACCAGACGATCGCGACCCTCGACGCCAGCGGCCAGCCGACCGGAACGGGCGCCGTCGTACCGGGGTTCACCCAATCCCGCACCGAGATCCGCAATGTGGCGGGTTCGAATTTCGAGCTGAGCACGATCCTCCGGCGCTTTATCAACCGCACGCGGCTCTTCGGCCTCGGCGCCGAGCATACGTTTGACCGCTGGAACTTCGACTACGACGCCAGCTACAGCCAGACGCACAACAACCTCGCGCATGAGCCGGGCGGCACGCTCACGATGCGCGTGCCCAACGTCGGCTGGATCATCGACACCGCGGATGCCGAGAACCCCCGCTTCACCCAGACGAGCGGGCCGAGCATCTACGACATCGCGAACTACCGCAGCGCCGTCACGCTTCTCACGCGCAACGACGACCGCGACGTCGAGGTGCTCAACCTGCGCGCCAACGCCCGCTATCGTTTGCCGATCGAGATCGCGTCGACGGTGAAGGCCGGCGTTTTCTACCGCGACCAAAAGGTCGCCGAGGTCGGACGCCGCCGGCAGTGGAGCTACCTCGCCACGGCACCCGCGATGTCCGCGACGTTCGCCGATGTGTTCCCATTCCCCGGCTCCGACACGCGGCGCCTCCCGTACGTGGAGCCGCACGTCGCGTACGAGAATACCTCCAATCCGGCGCTCTGGTCCGAGGATCTCTATTTCCGCACGGCCGACGCGTTCAGCACCACGCGCAGCGCGACGGAGGAAATCACCGCCGGCTATATCCAGGGCCAGGCGAAGTTCGGCCGACTCAACGTGCTCGGCGGCGTCCGCTCTGAGAAGACCGAGGTCTCCGGCTTCGGCTATGTGCGCGTGCGTCCCGCGACCGCGGCGCAAATTCCGGATCCGGTCGCGCGCGCGATCAACGATTGGGACAATCCGGTGCGGAACCGAGGCTCCTACACGCGCTCGTTCCCCAGCATCCACTTCACCTACGACTTCACCGACCAGCTCCGCGCCCAGGCGAGTTGGTCGACGTCGTTTGGCCGCCCGCCGTTCACCAACCTCGTCCCCTCGGCCACCATCAATGACGCGCAGCAAACGGTCACCATCAGCAATCCCGGCCTCGGGCCGCAGTACTCGGAGAACATCGATCTTTCGCTGCAGTATTATCTCCGTCCGGCGGGCGTGATCTCGATCGGGTACTTCAAGAAGGACATCAAGGACTACATTCTCACGACCGACGTCGGCGTCGTCGGAGTAGGCGCGGACAACGGTTACGAAGGCAGCTACGCCGGATATTTCCTGCGGAGCACGCGGAATGCTGGCAACGCCAAGGTCAGCGGCTGGGAGTTCGACTACCGCCAGCAACTCACGTTTCTCCCGGGCCTGCTCAAGGGGTTCACGATCTCGGGCAACTTCACGCTCCTCGAGACCGAGGGCGACTTCGGCACCGGCACGGTTCGCTCCGACAAGGATGTCGCGGGCTTCATTCCGCGCACCGGCAACGCCAGCCTCATCTACAGTCAGGGCCGCTTCAGTTGGAACGTGCTCTACAATTACACCGGGAACTATCTGAACACCCTGGGCAACGCGCCGCAGCGCAATCTCTACCGCGTGAAACGCGAGCTCGTGAACGCGGGCGTCTCGTTCCGCTGGCGTCCGACGGTCTCGTTCTTTCTCGATGTCGCGAATGTGTTCAACGAACCGCAGAGCCTGTACCTCGGCTCCCCGGATCGCACGCAGCGCGTGATCCGCGTCGGCCAGTCGGTGACCTTCGGCATCAACGGGCGCTTCTGAACGATGTCGTCCGTCGCAGCCACCGCGCGTCGCGCCGTCGTTCTCCTCGGTCTGCTCTGGACCGCGGCGGGCTACGGTGCCGACGCGGCCACGCGGCCGAATGTGGTGGTCATCCTCGTCGACGACCTCGGCTGGCGCGACCTGCGCTGCGACGGTAATGCCTGGCACGATACGCCGCACCTCGACCGGCT
>JBEIHL010000813.1:0-2447 GCA_040381375.1 Opitutaceae bacterium | reverse complement strand
GTTCGCGCTTCGTGCAAGGTCTCGCCGTAAAGCATCCGTCGCCCGGTCGGCCTCGGCTCTTTCCCTTCTATCGCCGCGACCAGGCCGACGAGCTCCGGACACTTTCGGAATTGTTTGATCGCGTCGGCGGCATGTCGTTTCGACTCGACGATCGTTGGACCGCACTGCGCCGCGCCGCCGGGATGGTCGCGCGCCACGGCGTTTTCGCCGTTACGCGCCTGCTCCCTCAGGCCTGGAAACTGTGGCGCCGCGCCGGCACGCTGCATGGCAACTATTTCGCCCTCGTGAGCCACCACTTCATGAGCGCCGCCGAAACCGCCACGCCGGAGGGCCGGGAGCGACTCGACGTGTGCGCGTTCAAAGTCCCGATCAACGGCAAGCTCGAGTCGATGTGCGCCGTCAACGCGCTCGGCCTCCGTGAGCAATTCTACCGCGAAGGCCAACCCGCCGCCGCGCCATCCACCGTCGTCGCCCTCGCATGACGCCTTACGGCTTTTTCGCGGCTGCCGGCGCGGTCGTGGCCATCGCGTGGCTGCGCCGCCACCATCGCGCGATGGGGCTTTCCACGAACGAATTCTGGGCCGCACTCTGGCTCATTGTAGCCGGCGCGATCCTCGGCGCCAAGCTCCTCTTCGTCATCCTCGGCTGGGAGCACTTCGCCAGCGGCGAGCTGCGCTTCTGGGCCGACTTCGGCTCGGGGTTCGTCTTCTTCGGCGGCTTGCTCGGCGCCGGTCTCGCCGGCGGCGCTTTTGCCTGGTGGCGCAAACTCAACTTCTGGCGCGGGGCCGATTATTTCGGCGTCGCCTTGCCCCTGGGCCACGCCATCGGGCGCGTGGGTTGCTACTCGCAGGGCTGCTGCGCCGGACGCGCACCGCATCCGTTGCAACTCTACGAAGCCACCGGCCTGCTCGTCATCGCGTTCCTCAGCGACCGCGTGCTTCGCGCCGTCAACGCCGACCGCCTCGCCCGCGGCACGGCCTTTTGCACGTATGGCGTGCTCTACGGCGCGCTGCGCTTCGCCCTTGACGCGCTGCGCATCGACGGGAGGCCGGAGCGGTTTTTCGGCGTTTCCCACCAGCAAGGCATCGCCCTCGCCCTCCTGGTAGCGGGCGGCGCCGGCATCCTCTGGCTGCGCCGCACGCGTTCCTACCGCTGAGCGTTGAGCGCCCAGTCGTAGTCGGTGAATTTGACTTTCACCTTCGCCGGATCGGTCAGCGCCGCGCACTGAGCCGCCGGCAAGAACGGTTTGATGTACGCCGCCAACGAACCCGCCGGCTTGGTGAAATCCTCCGCATACCACTTGAAAATCGGCGAGAGGTGCAGCGTTCCTGTGGCCGCGTCGTAGCGATTGAGTTCCGGCGTCGCCAAAAACCCCGTCGTCTGCTCGGCGAGCTGCGCGTCCAGCCGCCCCCCGGTGTAGGGTTCGCTCCGCAACGGCGGACAGCTCACGGCCGCGCATACGAGCGCGAAGTGAATGCGCGGTTCGTTATACTCTACTCGGATCACTTTATTTTCGAGATGATCGAGCGTCATGATCCGCCCGCCCTGCCGTACAATCAGCTCCCGCCACGCCGCCCCGGGCAATGTGCCGATCGACCGGATGCTTTTCAAAGGATAGTGGTTTATGATCAACCGCAGCGTCTGCGCGTTGTAGAGATTGATCAGCAACGCGAGTCGGTCGGCCTCGGGCCAGCGCGCAAACTCCGCGGCCGGCACCGCCGCGATTTCCTTCAGGTAGGAATCCAGCTCGGCCGGGGCGGCCTTGAGCTTGGCATAGTCGACTCTTCCATTCTGCACGACCGCCGCGAGCACCCCGCCCAGCCGCGCGTGGCTCTGGTCGAAGCTCTCGGCGCCCCGCACGGTCAGGGCCGCAAGAATTGCCGATAACCAGACAAGCGTGAACCGAAGGTGCATGGTGAATACTGGGAGGGATGGAGGCGGGTTTTATTCCCCGTCGAAGCCCGGTTCGTTCCTAGGGGAGCGGCCGGTCGAAGAAGTCCTGATACGCCGAGTCGATCTGAAATCCTTCGACGCCGAGCGCGGTGAGTGCCTGCACGTCGCGTCGGGCCTGGGCGCGTGCGGGATCGTTTGGGTACCGGAACAGATTGATCGCGGGAAACACCAGCGCCCCGGCACGCTGAAGCCGCGGGATCGTCTCGAACTGGATCCGCTCCGGGATGCCGAACCAGTACCGGCCTGCGAGCGTCCCGGGCGCCAGCTCGCCCGCCGCGGCCTGCTTGAGTTCGTCCGCGTTGACGGGGACGAGCGCGACCTCGCCGAGCTCGGCGCGGACGAGCGGATGGCCGGAGATCGTCACCGTGGACTTGGCGAGAGCATGTTTGCGTACGAGCGCCGCGATCCGCTGCAGCACCTCCGCGCGCGGCGGATCCTTGAGGTCGAGCATCACGCCGAGGTGGAGCTGGCGGCAGAGGACGAGGGCCTGCTCG
>JBEIHL010000812.1:0-2450 GCA_040381375.1 Opitutaceae bacterium | reverse complement strand
CGGTCCACACCGAGCCACGCCGGTGAAATGCGTCACGGAATCCCGCACAATTCCGGCGGGCCAAAGCAAACTTCCGCCACCGGGAACCGTCATCCGGCAGATTTCCCCCCGGACCATGTCCCCCGGGCTCGGTAACTGGTCGCCTCTTCAGGCCAGGATCGGGTCGATCACCTGCCCATGCACATCGGTCAGCCGGAAATCCCGCCCGGCGTGCCGGTACGTGAGCCGCTCGTGGTCGAAGCCGAGGAGCGCGAGGATCGTCGCGTGCAGGTCGTGCACGTGAACGGGTTTCTCCACCGCCTTGAAACCAAACTCGTCCGTCGCACCATAGACCGTGCCGCCCTTCACGCCGCCGCCGGCGAGCCACATCGTGAAGCCATAGTGGTTGTGGTCGCGGCCGTTCACCTTGCCGGCGTTCGCGCCCGCGGTCGGCAACTCGACCACCGGCGTGCGACCGAACTCGCCGCCCCAGATGACGAGCGTGTCGTCGAGCATGCCGCGCTGCTTGAGGTCCTTCAACAGCGCCCCGATCGCCTGGTCGCTCTCGCGCGCGAGCTTGCGGTGGTTGACTTCAAGGTCGTCGTGATTGTCCCAGGGCTGCCCGTTGCCGTGCCACACCTGGACGAAGCGCACCCCGCGCTCCAACAGCCGGCGCGCCGTGAGCAACTGCCGGCCTTGCACCGTGTCGCCGTAAAGCTCGCGCATCGGCTGCGGTTCGCGCGCGAGGGTGAAGGCATCGGTGGCGTCCAACTGCATCCGATACGCCAGTTCGTACGACTGGATCCGTGCCTCCAACTGCGCCTCGCGCTGGCGCTTCACGGCGTGCCGCGCGTTGAGTTCGTGCAGGAGATCGAGCTGCGCGCGCTGCTCCGTCCGCGATGTAGCCGAATTCCGGATATGCTCGATCAGCTTGTCCAGGTCGGTGTGCGCAGTGTTGATGTACGTGCCCTGGAAGATCCCCGGCAGAAACGCGCTCTGCCAGTTCTGCGACTCCTGGATCGGATAACCGCCGGGGCACATCGCGATGAAGCCGGGCAGGTTTTGATTCTCGGACCCGAGGCCGTAGGTCACCCACGAACCCAGCGCCGGCCGCGGGAGCCGCGCGTCGCCGCAGTTCATGAGCAGCAGCGAAGGCTCGTGATTCGGCACGTCGGCGTGCATCGACCGGATGACGGCGAGTTCGTCAATCGACTCGGCGACGTGCGGGAAGAGCTCGCTGACCTCAATGCCGCTCTGGCCGTACTTTTGGAACGCGAACGGCGACTTGAACGCCGCGCCGGTTTTGCGCTCGGTCTTGAGGTCGAGCGGCAGCGGCTTGCCGTGCCAGCGCGTCAGTTCGGGCTTGGGATCGAACGTGTCGACCTGCGAGGGCCCGCCGTTGGCAAAGATGTGGATCACGCGTTTCGCCTTGGCCGGAAAATGCGGCGACCGTGGCGCCAGCGGCTGGTCGAGGTTCAGCGGTCCACCGCCTGCCATCGCCTCGGGGCCCAGCATCGCCGCGAGCCCGAGCGCGCCGAAGCCGATGCCGCAGCGCTGCAGGAAATCCCGCCGGGTCAGAAAGGAGTGCTCGAGGCGCGGGGCGTGGGGCATGATCGGGGCGTGACGACCGGACTGTGCCGGGCGAAACGCGCCAGATCAACGCCAAGTGTTACCCTGGATCGCCATCGTCGCGGGGGGCGATGATTTCAAAAATCTCGAATCGAGCATCAGCCATCTGAAATCTCGGATTTTAAGCCAAGCAGGGATACCGGATCGGCCAATCCGCACGGAACTCGGCCGTTTGGAGATCCGAGATTTCAGATGCCTGATGCCAGATTTCACGATCTCCCGGATCCTTTGATCGCGATTGCCGCGGTAGGACGAGGTGGTTCTTTCACCTCCGCGTGCAGCGGAGGATTGCCTCCGCGGGGAGACCGCTCGCATCCTCGCTTACGTTCCTTTCCCCGATGACCCCGTCCTCTGTCTCCCGCCGCACCTTCCTGAAATCCGCCTCTGTCGGCTCGGCCGTCGTCGCGTTTCCCCACGTCATGCGCAGCCAGCAGGGCGTGTCGCCGAACAGCAAACTCAACGTCGCCTGCATCGGCGTCGGTGGTCGCGGCGCCGCCGCCGTCAATGCGATGAAGGGTGAGAACCTCGTCGGGTTCTGCGATGTCGACGACGCGCGGGCCGCGAAAACGTTCACCCAGTACCCGAACGTGCCCCAGTTTCGCGACTATCGCCGGATGCTCGACCAGCTCGGGCGGTCGATCGACGCGGTGACGATCTCCACGCCGGACCACATGCATTTCCCGATCGCGATGACGGCGATGTCGCTCGGGAAGCACGTGTTCGTCGAAAAGCCGATGGCGCACACGATCGAGGAGGCCCACCGGATGGCGAAGCTGGCGCGGGAGAAAAAGGTCGCCACGCAGATGGGCAACCAGGGTCACGCCGCCGAGGGCATGCGGCTG
>JBEIHL010000811.1:0-2452 GCA_040381375.1 Opitutaceae bacterium | reverse complement strand
TGGACGCTGATCCACGCTGATGAAACCAAATCGGTACCCCAGGTGCGAAGGATGGGGCTGGTATCAGCGCCCGTCAGCGTGCATCAGCGGTTTCGTTGTATTCGCCCCATGACCCACCCCACCTTCTCCCACGAGGCGATGGCGACGCACTTCGAGGTTTCCGTTGCGGGACAGGAGCACGACTACGCGCGGCATGCGGCCACGGCGGCGTTTCAGGTGCTCGACCGTCTGGAGAACATCCTGAGCCGCTACATCGAATCGAGTGACATCGGCCGGGCCAATCGCCTCGCCCGCGGCGAATCGATGGTCGTGAACGACGAGACGCTCGAGTGCCTGTTGATCGCGGCCGACCTCGCGATGGCGACGAACCGGGCGTTCGATCCCACGTACGCGTCGCAGCGCCCAGCCGACTTCGCCCCGGACGTTCCGCCCTATCTGCTCGATCCCGAGACGCACACCCTGACGTCGCAGGCCGACGCGTTGCACGTCGATCTCGGCGCCGTCGGCAAGGGCTTCGCGCTCGATCGCATGGCCGACACGCTGCGCGAGTGGGGCATCAGCTCGGCCCGGCTCAACGCCGGCGGCAGCAGCCTGCTCGCGCTCGACGGCGCGCCGACGGCGGGTGAAACCGGCTGGACCGTCGGCCTCGGCGAAGGCGCCGGACATCGCACCTTTCCTCTTCGCGGCGCGTCGCTGAGCGGATCCGGCATCGCCGTGAAGGGCTCCCACCTGATCGACCCCCGCACCGGCGAACCTGCCGCGCGTCTCAGTCGGGTCTGGGCCTACGCCGCCAGCGCCGCGCAGGCGGACGCGCTCGCGACGGCGTTCTTCGTCATGAACGAAGCGGAAATCGCCGCCCTCTGCGCCGCGCATCCGCAGATCGGCGCCGCGCTCGTCGCGCCGGGCGACGACCTCATCGTGCATGGCGCGCTGCGTGAAGTCCTGGCACCCGCGGTCGACGGACGAAGCGCTTGACGGTCTACACCTGTAGGAGCGGCTTTAAGCCGCGACCGGACGTCCCGTCGACTGTTCGGTCGCGGCCTAAAGCCGCTCCTACAGTTCCTCACGCGATAAGATCTGCTCTCGCCGCGGTCGGCGCGGGATAAGCGAAAAGCGTTTGAAATCAAACGCCCCGACTGTTGATTGAGTTTCGTCGGCTGGCCTTGCTTGATCCGGTCAACCCCTTGTCCGTTCACCCCTACCCTATGGTGATGTTCCCCTTCGTGCTGCAATCAATGCACTGTCTTGGGCAGAAAATGGTCAGTGTTGAACATTGTGCGGCGTCGGCGGCGCCGAAAGATTTCACCCACGGTCAGCGATGAACTCCCATCCCTACGCGTTTCTGGCGCTCTTTATCGCGGTGGCGGTGACCTTTCCGGTCGTGCTGCTGACGGTGGCGCGGTTGTGGTTTCGCTTCTTCCAGCCGCCGAAGCCCAGCGCGGTGAAAAACGACGTCTACGAGTGCGGCGTGGCCCCGACCGGCGACTCCTGGATTCAGTTCAAGGCGCACTATTACCTCTACGCGATTCTGTTTCTGATCTTCGACGTCGAGGTGCTGTTTCTCCTGCCGTTCGCCGTCGCATTCACCGAGCTGCCCGCGGGCGCCCTATTTGCCATGTTGGTGTTCATTCTGCTCCTCGCCGAAGGCCTCGTCTGGGCCTGGCAGCGCGGGCACCTCGAGTGGAAGTAACCCCATGAGCGACGCCCCTTCCGCCCGCCCCGAACCCGCCACCGGCAACCCTGCCCCCGCGCTTGTCTCCGACCAGGAACGCGAAGAACTCCGCCGCCAGGGCATCCTGCTCACCAAGATGGAGGACCTCTACAACTGGGGTCGTTCCAATTCGGTCTGGCCACTGAATTTCGGCCTCGCGTGTTGTGCGATCGAGATGATCGCCGCCTCGATGGCGCGTTTCGACATCTCGCGTTTCGGCTCCGAAGTGTACCGTCCGTCACCGCGGCAGGCAGATCTGCTGATCGTGTCCGGCACGGTGACGAAGAAGATGGCCCCGCAGGTCATCCGGCTCTGGAACCAGATGCCCGAGCCGAAGTACTGCATCGCGATGGGCGCGTGTGCGATTTCGGGCGGACCGTTCAAGCAGGGTTACAACGTGCTCAAGGGCATCGACCGCTTCATTCCGGTCGACATCTACATCCCCGGCTGCCCGCCGCGCCCCGAGGCGCTGCTCAACGGCCTGATTGCGCTGCAGGAGAAGATTCGCGGCCAGCATCTCACCGGGCCGGATGCTCCGCGCCACCTGCGGGCCGATGATCGTTGCGAGTATCCGGTGCCGGAGTTCGGCGCCCATGACCTCGAGCCGCCGGCGAACCCGGCGGTTTTTCAACCGCCCACGATTGTGCGCACGGAGAAATGAACCTGCGCCCCACTCACCTTTCACGCCTCCCTGGGAGCGCGGCCGCCCCCGGCCGCATCGTACCACAGCGGCCGAGGGCG
>JBEIHL010000810.1:0-2454 GCA_040381375.1 Opitutaceae bacterium | reverse complement strand
GTCACCGGCCCCGGCGCCGCGGCCCGCAACAGCATCGGGTGGGTGCTCGTCGTCGGCATGGCCGTCGGTTCCCTGTTTACCCTCTATGTCGTGCCCGCCTTCTATGTGCTGATCGCCCGCGATCACGCCAAGTCGCGGGTTCCCGCGACCGTCCCCGCCACGCCCTTCACTGCTGAGCCGGTTCCGGCCAAGTAACCCATGAAACTCGCCCGCTATCACTTCTCACCGGTCGCTTCGCTGGCCGCCCTCACGCTCTCGTGCGCCGTCGCCCGGGCCCAGACGGCGGCGCCGGCGATGGTACCCGACGCCCTCGATCTCAAGACGGCGATCTCGTTCGCCCTCGATAACAACTTCTCCATTCGCCAGGCCCGCGAGCGCATCCGGCAACAGGACGGAGTGGTGATCGAGGTATCAGCCCGGACTCTGCCCAATGTCGGCGTCGACGCTGCCTATCAGCGCAACGACCGCGACATCTCGAACAGTTTCCCGGCGGGCGATCAGTCCTGGCAGATCAACCTCACCGCCTCCCAGATGCTCTATTCGGGCGGCGGGGTGCAGTCCGCCGTCCGGGGCTCGAAGCTCGTGCGGGAGGCCGCGCTGCTCGACTTGCAGGCCGTCATCAACGACGCACTGCTCCTCGTGCGGACCTCGTTCTACACCGTCCTGCTCGCGGCCGAGCAGATCAAGGTCCAGGAATCCAATCTTGAGCTTCTCCAACAGCAGTTGAAGACCGCGACCGACCGATTCGACGCGGGCACGGTGTCCAGCTTCGAGAAACTGCGCGCCGAGGTGGCGGTCGCCAACGCCAAGGTGCCGCTCATCACCGCGCGGAACGACTACCGGCTCGCCATCGAAACGCTCCGCCAGGCGCTGGGTTTCTCGACCGCCACGCCCGAGACGCTGCGCAAGGTGCCGACGCTCATCGGCACACTCGACTTCACGCCGCAGACCTTCGATCTCCAGGCCGCCTTCGAAGCGGCCCGCGCCAAGCGTCCCGACCTCGAGCGGATCGCGAAGCTCGCCGAGGCGCGGGAGGAAGGGGTCGTGACCGCCCGTTCCGCCCGCCGGCCCAGTGTCGCGGCCTTCGGCGGCTACACGCTGCGGCGGGGTACGACCGATAATCTCGGCGACTCCAACCACGGCTGGCTCGTGGGCGTGCAGTCGCAGTGGGACATCTTCGACGGCCGGGCGACCGCCGGCCGCGTGGCCCAGGCCCGTTCGCTGCTCGAACAGTCCAAACTCTCGCTGAGCGAGGCCCAGCTTGCCATCGACGTCGAAGTGCGGCGCGCCCACTCGCAGTGGCAGCAGGCCACCGAACTCGCCGAGGCCGCGCAGCGCGTCGTCGAACAGGCCACCGAGGCGGTCCGGCTCGCCAACGCCCGGTACAACGCCGGCACGGGTACGCAGCTCGACGTGCTCTCCGCTCAGGTCGAGCTCACCACCGCCCGGACCAACCAGATCCTGGCCAACTACGGTTACAATGTCGCGGTGGCCTCCCTCCGGAAGGCGATGGGGCAGGCGGATGAATTCGTGACGAAGTAAATCTGCGTTGTCGGTTTGTGGGGGAGGCGCGGATCGCTCAACCGGTGGGGTAACTTTTCCGTCCTGATCGTGCAAAAAACTGGCATCGTATCCGGCTCCGCCGCTCGTCCGATCACCGCCGATTCCAACCGGCGAGTGCGGAGTGCAGATCCAGACTCGTCGGGGAGCGCGGGATCGGCCAAGCTCCCGTAACAATCACCGTCGAGGGCCGTCTCGCGTTCAAAGATTTTCCGCGCGGCGGCTCGAAACTCCCCCCTTGTTGCGGTGTCTTTTTTTCGGTCCATGATTCGTTTTCGGCTTCCGCTCCTCGTGGCTGGCGCGTTGCTCGCGCTGGTAGGCGTGGCGGCTGTCGTCGTTTTCAGTTCTGCGTTTCAAACCCGGATGGCCCGCCGTGCGCTCGTCGCCCAACCGGGATGGAAGGGCGAGATCGGCGCTGTCTCGGCCGGGCTCAACCGCGTCGCCGTGCGCGAGGTGCGGCTCGAGCGCGCGGGCGCGACGCTGCAATTGCCGGTCCTTGAGGTCGATCTGCCCTTGGTTTCCGCCGCCTGGCAGGACGACGTGAAGGTCAGCCGGCTGGTCGCGCGGGGCTGGACGCTTGATCTGTCCCGGACCGCTGGCTCGACCCCGACGCTTCCTGGCTCTCCCGCGCCGGCGGTCCCGCCGTCGGCACCCGGCCCGATTCCGTCGGCGGTCACGCCGCCCGGCGGTACCCTCGCGGCGGCCCGGCAGATGTTTGCCGGTGTCTTTCGTCAGCTCGATCTGCCGGTGGATCTTTCGCTCGATGGCGTCGTGCTCGAGGGCGACGTAATCCTGCCCGAACAGCGCGGCCGGGTGAAGGTGAGCATTTCCGGCGGCGGCCTGGTCGCCGGTCGCGAGGGCAAGTTCACCGTGACCGCGGCGGCGGCCCTCGCG
>JBEIHL010000809.1:0-2457 GCA_040381375.1 Opitutaceae bacterium | reverse complement strand
GTGAAGGTGGTCGCCGTGGAGCCCGCGGATTCCCCCGTGCTGTCCGGGGGCGAGCCCGCCCCGCACCGCATCCAGGGCATCGGCGCGGGCTTCGTGCCGGGGGTCCTCAACACCAAGATCTACGACGAAGTCATTCGCGTGAAGGAAGCCGATTCGGGTCCGGTCTCGAAGCAGATCAACCAACTCGATGGCATCCCGGTCGGCATCTCGTCCGGCGCCATCGCCTGGGCCGCCCTGCAGCTTGCGCAGCGCCCGGAAAACAAGGGCAAACAAATCGTGGCCATCATCCCGTCGAGCAGCGAACGCTACCTGTCGTCGTGGCTGTTTGCCGACATCGGCGTGGAGAGCGATTCCGTCGAGGATCTTTTCGCGCCGGCGCCGAGCGCTTGATTCGGACGAGGTAACAGGGGCCAAGTGACTAGTGACAGGAGGGAAGTCGCATCTCGATACCCGATGCTTGGGACTTGGTACCTGTCCCTTGTTACCTGTCACTTGCCCTCTTGCCCCCTCATTTCTGT
Organism: Opitutaceae bacterium; assembly: GCA_040381375.1. GTDB lineage: Bacteria > Verrucomicrobiota > Verrucomicrobiia > Opitutales > Opitutaceae > ER46. The sequence continues at coordinate 1,939 of JBEIHL010000809.1, read as the reverse complement.
TCCTGGTACCAGCGGTAGAAAATCGTGCCGAAAGCGATCAACGAAACCAGGACGCCGACCAGCTTCATCATGCTCCCCGCGAGCAGTTGGTCATCCTCCGCGGTGAAATTGGGGATCAGCCGCGGCGCGAATTCATAGGTCGGATACAGGATGTCCTGGGAGAAAGTGATGTACGCGAACGCCGGGGTCATCGCGATCACCACACCGAGCAGGTACAGCATTTGCACGCCATAGCTGCGCCGCGGCAGCACGCGGGACGGACTCAGGAGCGGCCACCAGTAGAGCAGGGCGGCGAGAAAGAAGGTGATGTGCTCGACCACGTGGACGAGTTTGTCGCGCAGCGCCAGGTCATAGAGGTCGGGCACGTGCCACACGCCGATGATCAGCGAATACAGGACGGCGGCCGGAACCGGGTGCGTAATGACGCTGAGTGGCGCGCGCACCAGCCGGAGCCGCAGCACCGGGTCGATCATCCAGGCGGGCAGCCCGAGCAGGAAGAAAACGGCGGCCGGATAGGTCAGCAGCTGATGCTGCGCCATGTGCGCGCTAAACAGGAAGCGTTCGCCGATCTGGTCGAGCGGCGAGCCGACCGCCAGGTAGAAGATCAGGATCGAACTGTAGAACCACCCCGCCTGCCGTCGCGGAAACGGCTCACCGGGCGCCAGCCGCGGACGCAGCGGCCCGGCGAGTACTGCCCAAAGCCAGCCGATGACAACCAGACCCCCAATCAGCCAGGGTTCGTTGTGCCAGTGTCGCCAGTCGATCATGGTTTCCCTCCTGGGAGCGCGGACGCCCACGTCCGCAGGGAACGGTCAAGGGCGGACGCGGACGTCCGCGCTGCCGGGGAATCAATCTGTTCCAACCAAAACGGCGGCCGGAAACCGGCCGCCGTGTTGGCAAGGCAAGGCACCATTGTCTTCTTCGTCAACCCGGTAGCGGCCGGCTGGCTTCCGCGCCGAAGATCGCCAGCAGCGCCCAGACCGTGCCGCTGGCCAGGATCAGGCCGATGAAAAACAGGATCGTGCAGAACGGTTTGTCCCACCGCAGGTGCATGAAATAGAAAATCACGTACATGAACTTCACCACGGAGAGCACGACAAGCGACGTGATCAGGATCCATTTCTCAAACGGGAGAAAGACCGCCACGATCTCGATGCCCGTAATGATCGCGAGCAGCAGCGCGATCTGTACGTAGATCTGGAATTTGCTGACGTCGTGATCGTCGTGATGGCCGGCCGAGGCGGCGGGAGTGGAGGCGCTCATAAGCTGGGCGATAGGCAATGGGTGATAGGCGGTAGGCCGACTTAGTCCGGACTCAGAGGTACTCAAGCAGGTACACGGCGGTGAAGATCACGATCCAGACGATGTCAACGAAGTGCCAGTAAAGGCCCATCGATTCGACGTCGATCGCGTTGGCTTCGGTGAAGTCGACCGGACCCCGCGGGCGGGCGAACCAGACGCACGCGCCCAGCGCAACCAGCGTTCCGACCATCGCAAGGAATTCATGCTTGAAAAACGCGCCGACGGCCGCGCCGTAGGTCGGCTCGACTTGGAGGGCGTGCACCAGGCCGAGCGTGACCTTCAGGCTCAGCAACAAAACGGCGGTGATGGCCGCGACATGGAGCAACTGGTGGGAGAACCACGTGCGTTGCGTCGAACCGGCCGCCGGCTTGAAGGAGCGAACGTACATCAGAGTCAGCCACAGCACGCCGATCGCGACGTGCGTGCCGTGCGTACCGGTGAGCGTGTAGAACGTCGTTCCCAGCATGCTGTTGCTCAGCGTCATCTTCTTGTCGTGCACGAAGTGTTGGAACTCGTACACCTGGCACCCAAGGAAGATCATGCCGAAGAAGATTGTCGTGAGCAGCGACCACCGGCAGCTCTTGACGTTGCCCTTTTGAATCGCGGTGACGGCGAGCGCCATCATCAGCGAGGACAT
>JBEIHL010000808.1:0-2458 GCA_040381375.1 Opitutaceae bacterium | reverse complement strand
TCGCCGTGATCGAGGCCGACGGCGATCTGCCCGAAGAGGTTCTGCTCGGCATCCTGCGGCCCGATCGTTTCGAGCAGACGGCGGAAGCCGGTGAGATAACATCCGGGAGCCGCCGCCGCGACGCGTTCGTCCAAGGCGGCCAGATACGCCGACATCGTGCCGCCGCCGGAAATGCCCATCGCGCCGATGCGCTTGGGGTCGATATCGGGACGTCCCTGCAGGTAGTCGATCGCGCGCATCCCGTCCCATATCATGTAGCGGGCCACACTCGTCCCGAGCAGCGTGCTGCCCACGCCCATCAGATTGTGCTCCTGCGTCGTGCCGGTGAACGTGATCTTGCCGTCCGCTTCGAAGAAATGCCGCCGTTCACCCTGCCCCACCGGGTCGTAGCAGAGGCAGGCCACGCCGTTTTTCGCCATCACGATGGATGCCCGCTGATAGAGGTCTCGCGCCTTGGCGGTCGGGCTGTGGCCGGTCGGGTGCACCACGACCGGATGCGGTCCCGGGGTCAGCGGCAGGTAGAGATTTCCCGTCACGTAGAACCCCGGCTGGCTTTCGAAGATGATCTTCTCCACGCGGTAGTCCGCGAAATCCATCCGCCCCGTCACCCGCGCATTCAGCGGGGTGCGCTCCGGAAAGCCGCCGAGCGCGGCAAGAAACGCCTCCCGCCGGCTGCGCTGCCACGCGCCGACCTGTTCGGGTGTCTTGAGCTTCTCGTACTCCGCGTTGCGCCGGTCGAGCGCCTCGTAGGCGAGGCGCAGCAGGTAACTGTTCATCATGCCGTCCGGTCCCGAGCCGGTGGCCGGACGGGCCAGCACCGTGAGATCATCCGCGGCCGGCGCCGCCGGGAGACCGACGAGAAGGACTAGGGCGGCGGACAACACCGCAGGGAAGTGACGGGAGGCAGCGGGATATTTCATTTTAAAGGGATCCTGGGAGCACCGCAGAGGGTGAACAGGAAGATCGGGGAGCGCGGGAAGAACGGAATTACGACGGTCGCGCGTTTTCAGTTCACGCGAGCAGGATGCTCGCGCCACGGGGTGGTCCGTGGTTGAAGTCCAAAACTCCAAGCGCGCGGGAAGAACGGAAGCTCATCCTTCCCGCCCTTCCCGGTCTTCCTGTTCAAGCTTCTGATCATTCGGATCAATATCAGGAGCCGGGCAGTCGCGAGATCGACGCAAACCGCAACGGTCGCGGTCAACCCTCGGGCAGGTCCTCGCCCTTGGTCTCCGGCAGGAACGCCAGCACCACGATACCCACGAGGAAAAGTCCGCCCAGCATCGCGATCGCGTTGGGCAGCGTCGTCCAGGTCTTCACGTAGCCCGAGAGGATCAGCATCGGCGCCGCGATGATGCGGCCGGCGTTGAAGCAGAAGCTGGCGCCGGTGGCGCGCAGGTGATTCGGGAAGAGTTCCGGAAAATAAATCGCGTACCCGGCGTGGATGCTCAGCGAGACGAAGCCGAAAATCGGCAGCAGCACGAGCATGTGCCAGTATTCCCGCGGCAGATAGCATACGACGAGGACCATCACAAAACTGAGCAGGTGCATCACCACGAAACTGCGCTTCCGGCCGAACCGTGCACACAGCGGACCGAAGCAGAGCTGGCCGATGCCCGCGCCCAGGACCTGGATGATACCGTAGGCAAATTGCGCGCTCTTCTGCGCCTGGGCCGCCGGCACACCTTGTCGGATCAGCATTTCCCGCGTCAGATCCTGGGTGGCGACGCAGACCCCCCAGAACGTCCCGAGGCCGACCGCGGCGAGCGCCATGCCGAGCAGCGCGCGCTTTCGCCAGCGCGCGTCGCCAAACAAGTCCGAGAAACTTCCCATCGTCCGGCCGCTGTCCTTCGCTTCCTGCCAGGAGTCGGGTTCCTTCACCGACGAACGCACCCACAGCGTGAGCAGCGCCGGGATGACACCGATCAAGTAGGCAAAGCGCCATTCGCTGCCGACCTGCATGGCCGTCAGCGTGGCCAGCCAGGTTCCCAGCACCCCGGTGGCGTGAAAGATGCCACCGGCATGCGTGCGCGCATGCTTCGGAAAAATTTCCGCCACCAGCGCCGCCGCCACCGCCCACTCACCGCCCACGCCCATCGCCACGAGGAAACGCAGCACGCCCACATGCCACAACTCGGTCGCGAAGTAGGTCAGGCCCGAGAAGATCGAGTAGAACAGGATCGTGAGCACCATGATGGGCTTGCGCCCGTACTTGTCGCCCAGTGATCCGAAGAGCAGTCCGCCGAGCGTTCCGCCCGCGAGGAAGATCGCGAGGAAGATGTCCCCCCATCGCTTCGCCTCCGGGTCGCCCGGCTTCACGCCCAGGATGTCCTCTAGCATCGCACCGCGCGTCAGATTGAAGAGCTGCCCCTCGAACGTGTCGAACACCCATCCCAGGGACGCGATGGTGAGCACCAGCCATTGGTAGCGGGTGACGGATGAGTACCACTTTTGCGGCGGG
>JBEIHL010000807.1:0-2465 GCA_040381375.1 Opitutaceae bacterium | reverse complement strand
GGGCGGCGTCCGTTTTACCCAGGGTTATGTCACCGCCTCCTTCTGCGCCCCGTCCCGCGCGGCGCTGCTCACGGGGCGAAACCACACGCGGTTCGGCTTCGAGGGCAATCCGATCGGGGCGGCGAACGCCGATCCCCGCATCGGGCTGCCCGCGACCGAACGCACCGTGGCCTCGCGCCTGCGCGAAGTGGGCTATGCGACCGGGCTCGTCGGCAAATGGCACCTGGGCGGCACGCCGGCGTTTCACCCGCAGCGGCGGGGCTTCGACGAATTCTTCGGCTTTCTCCACGAAGGTCACTATTACGTGCCGCCGCCGTGGCGCGGGGTGACGACCTGGCTGCGCCGTCCAGCGCTGCCGGACGGCGGCAAGGGACGCTGGACGTCGCCCGACGGACGCATCGTTTGGACGACGCATATGGGCAGCCTCGAGCCGGACTACGATGCGGACAATCCGCTGCTGCGCGGCAGCCAGCCGGTGAACGAGACGGCGAACCTTACCGATGTGTTCACCCGCGAGGCCGTCGACTTCATCCAGCGGCACGCCAGCCAGCCGTTCTTCCTCTATCTGGCGTACAACGCCGTGCACAGTCCGCTCCAGGCGGACGACCGTTATCTCGAACGTTTCCGGGCGATCCCTGACCTCCACCGGCGCATTTTCGCCGCGATGCTGGCTCAGCTCGACGACGGCGTGGGCCGCGTGCTCGCGGCGCTGCGGGAGGCACGGCTGGAGGAGAACACGCTGGTGGTCTTCCTCGCCGACAACGGCGGCGCGACGCGCGAACTGACATCGAGCAATGCGCCCCTGCGCGGGGAAAAGGGGCAGTTTTTTGAAGGCGGCCTTCGCGTGCCCTTCGTCGTGCGCTGGCCGGCGCGACTGCCAGCGGGAAAGGTGGTCGACACCCCGGTGATCTCGTTGGACCTCACCGCGACGGCGTTGGCGGCGGGCAACGCCAGAGTAACGGCCGACCTGCTCGACGGTCGCGATCTCCTGCCGCTGGTCACCCGAGGCGAGACGCCGGAGCGAACGTTTTACTGGCGGGCCGGACCACGGCGGGCGTTGCGGGACGGCGACTGGAAAATCGTTCGTCACGGCGCCGGGGCGCAGACCGGCGCGTGGCAGTTGTTCAATCTCGCGGCCGACGTTTCCGAACGCACCGACCTCGCCGCGCAGCAACCCGAACGCGTGGCGGAGCTCGTGGCGCGCTGGGAAAAATGGAGTGCCGCGCAGGCCGCCCCGCTGTGGTGACTTGCCCAAACGTGTCAGAGAAGTTTGCCCCTCCGATCCGCCTTGGCGCCGACGTTCGGCGCGTGCAACTTCGTGCTCCCATGAAATCCCCCATGCGCCCCCTGGTATTTTTGCTTCTCGTGTCCGGTCTCTCTGCCGCGCTTCGCGCGCAGGTCTCGCACGTATATTTCGGTACGAGCGGGCAGGGGACCAAGGGCATCTACCGGTCGACGTTCGACGCGGCGAATGGCAAGCTGGCGCCCGCGGTGGTCGCGGCGGAAATCGGGTCGCCCGGTTTCCTCGCCCTGCACCCCGACGGTCAGAAACTCTACGCCGTCGCCACGTTTCCGGGCGGCCCCGGCGCGGCGGCGTATCGGATCGGGCAGGACGGCGCGCTGGAGTTGATCAACCAACTGCCCACGGGCGACGGTGGCGCGGCGCACATCGCGGTGCATCCCTCCGGGAACTTCCTGCTCACCGCGCAATACGGCGGCGGTTCCGTGGCCCTGTTCCCGCTTGATGCCTCGGGCAAGCTCGGGCCGGCCAAGGTCATCGAGCATGAAGGCGGCGCCAAGGTCGTAGACAAGCGGCAGGACGCGCCGCACCCGCACTACGCCGGGTTCTCGCCCGACGGACGCTTCGCCCTGGTGCCGGATCTCGGGCTCGACGGCATCGTGATCTACAAGATCGATGCGAGCGTGCCGTCAATCGCTCGCCACGGTTTCGCGGCGTCGGTGCGCGGCGGCGGGCCGCGTCACCTCAAGTTCTCCCCCGACGGCAAGTTCATCTACCTGCTCAACGAGCTGTCCGTGTCGATGACCGCCTTTGCCTGGGACGCCGCCAACGGCACCGCGCGGCAATTGGGCACCGTGCCGTCGATCAGCGAGGCGGCCAAGGCCAGGGAGACGCACAACTCCGGCGCGGAAATCCTCATGCACCCCGGCGGTCGATTCGTGTATTTCTCGAACCGTGGCCATGACACGGTCTCGGTCTTTCGCGTGAACCCGGCGACGGCCGCGGCCGAGGTCATCCAGGTACAGCCGGTGCGCGGCGCGTTTCCCCGCAACATCAATCTCACGCCCGACGGCGGCTGGCTGCTCGCGGCGGGCGCGGATTCGAACACGGTCTCGGTTCACAAGGTGAATTCGCAGACCGGTGAGCTCACCTATCAGACGAAGAGCGTCATCAACGTCCCCGGGCCGATCTGCATTCTGTTCGTGAAGAAGTGACGCCCGCGCCG
>JBEIHL010000806.1:0-2468 GCA_040381375.1 Opitutaceae bacterium | reverse complement strand
GACGTGACATCGTTTGATCCGAGCAAAAAGCAACCGGTTCCGCGCAGGACCAAGGTGCGGCCCCGGCCGATCCCTTCATGAGTGTGAAATTTCCAGGCTAGGGTCCGTCGAGCGCGCGAATCGGCCACAACTTCGTGGGCACGTGCTGCTCCTTCATTATCGCCATCAGCCGCGCAACGACGTCCGGGTTCGCCGCCGCGACGTCCCGCGTTTCGGTCGGGTCGGCTTCGAGATCGTACAGTTCAAACACCGGCGCCGCCGCCTGCTTCTTGCCGGGGGGGACGTGCAGATTGAGGCGGATGGCCTTCCATTTCCCCACCCTCACGTACTGCTGACCACCATAGCCCTGGGATTCGCGATAGAGGAAGGGACGCTCCGGCTGGCTTTTCCCCCGCAGCGTCGGGGCAAAGCTGATACCGTCGATCCCGGCCGGCGTGGACGCCTTGGCGCCGGCCAGCTCGAGAAACGTCGGCAGCCAGTCCTCGAAGCCGGTGACCCGGTGGTTGACCGTTCCGGGCGCGATCTTGCCGGACCAGCGCACGAGACAGGGAACCCGGAATCCACCCTCGTAATAATTCCCCTTCCGGCCGCGCAGACCGCCGGCGCTGTTGAAAAAGTCCGTGTCCGTGCCACCGAAGCGATCCCACAGCGGACCATTGTCACTGGTGAACACGACGATCGTGTTTTCGCGCAGCCCGAGTTCGTCGACCAGGGCCAGCAGCCGGCCGATCTCGCGGTCGAGGCGCGTAATCATCGCCGCGTACGTGGCGCGCGGCGTCCGGTTCGGCAGGTAGCCCTGCCCACCCGGGTATGGTTCCTCGGCAAATTCCTTCCGGTACGCGGCAAGGGACGCTTCGTCCTCGGGCACCTGCAGCGCAAGGTGCGGCACCGTCGTCGGGTAATAGAGGAAGAACGGCCGGTCCTTGTTCTCGCGCAGGAAGCGCTGCGCCTCCGCGTTGATCAGGTCGGGCGCATAATCCGGACCGAGGAAACGCGCGTAGGTCTTCGGATCCTTCGGGTCGGCATCGGGGGCGAGCTTCTGGTGCGCGCTGAAGGATTCATTGCGCAACGGCACCCGCTCGCGGTTCCGCCAGAGGCTCACCGGGTAGAAGTTGTGCGCCACGGCCTGGTCGTTGTAGCCGAAGAAGAGATCGATGCCCTGCGTATTCGGATCTCCCGTACTGCCTACGCCGCCGAGGCCCCATTTGCCAAAACCACCGGTCGCGTAGCCGAGCGACTTGAGGGTGAGCGGCAGCTTGAGTTCGCCCACGGGCACCGGCTCCTGACCTTCGCCCTGGGTGCCGGGCTGCCCCACGCCACCGCGGTTGTTGCGGATGTACGCGTGTCCCGGGTGCAGTCCCGACATCAGCACGCAGCGCGCCGGCGCGCAGACGTTGTGTCCCGAATAGTGCTGGGTGAAACGCATGCCATCCTGGGCGAGCCGATCGAGATTCGGCGTGCGGATTTTTTTCTGACCGTACGCCCCGATGTCCCCGTAACCGAGGTCGTCCGCGAGCAGGAAGATGATGTTCGGCTTCCGCTCCGCGGCGAAAGCGGCCGTGACGGCCCAACCCAACAGGAAGAGGCAGACCAAACCTTTGCACCACTGATAATCACTGATGGACACTGATGGCCGACCAATCAACGCGTGGGCTGAATCAGTGGCCATAAGTGAGAATCAGTGGTTCGCGTCTGCCTCACTTCGCCGCGACGCGCTTCAGCTTCGTGAAGCGGCCGGTGAAATTCCAATCCTGCACGAACAGGTTGCCCTGGGCGTCGAACGAGACGCCGTGCGGCGCGATGAAGATGCCGTCCTGCCAGAACTCCGGCGCGAGCTTGAACTGCGCCCACTGTTTCTGGTCGGGGTTGTCACCGAGGGTGGACACCACCTTGCCCGCCTTGTCGACAATCACCACCCGTCCCTGCAGCTCCGCGACGGCGGCGTAATCGCCCATGATGGAAATCGCGCACGGCAGGCGCAGGTCGGTGGTCGGCATGCCCAGCCACTTGCCTTCGAGGTCGAGGTGCACGAGGCGCTTGTTGGCGCGGTCCGCCACGAGCAGGCGCGGCGCCCCGTAGCGCAGGTCGAGCGTGATGCCGTGGCAGGTGGCGAACTGGTTGTCGCCGGCCCCGCGGGTGCCGATCGTCTTCAAATATTTCCGGTCGGCACTGTACATGTGGATCACACTCGCGCCGTAGCCGTCGGCGACGTAAATCCGGCCATCGGGTCCGACCGCCACGCCCGTGGGCGCGAAGTTGGCGGGCTTCTTCTTGGTGTCGGCCGGCTGGTCGTAGAAACCGCTCTGGACCGGCTTCGTGATTTCCCACTGCAGTTTCCCGTCGAGGGTGATCTTCACCACCTTGCCGGCCTTGTTGAGCGCACCGTAGAGATACTCCGTCCCTTTTTCCTCGCGCAGCACCAGCCCATGAAGATTGGTGAGCTCCGCGCCCATCGTGCGCAGGAGCCG
>JBEIHL010000805.1:0-2471 GCA_040381375.1 Opitutaceae bacterium | reverse complement strand
TGACCTACCAGTCCCTCACCGACGAACAGCTCCGCGCCAAGACCGACGAGTTCCGCGCCCGGATCGCCGCCGCCTCGGATAAGAAAGCGGCCCTCGCCGAGCTCCTCCCCGAGGCCTTTGCCACGGTGAAGAACGCCGCCCGCCGCCTCAAGGGCCGCCCGGTCGTCGTCTGCGATCACGAGCTCACCTGGGACATGGTGCACTTCGACGTGCAGCTCATCGGCGGCATCGCGATCCACCAGGGCCGGATCGCGGAAATGGCCACGGGCGAAGGCAAGACTCTCGTCTCGACCCTCCCGCTTTACCTCAACGCCCTCACCGGCCGGAACACCCAGCTCGTCACCGTCAACGACTACCTGGCCCGCCGCGACTCCGAGTGGATGGGGCACCTGTACACGTTCCTCGGCGTCTCCGTGGGCTGCATCCAGCAGCAGATGGCGCCGGACCAGCGCCGCGAGATGTATGGTCGCGATATCACCTACGGCACGGCGAGCGAGTTCGGCTTCGACTACCTGCGCGACAACGGCATGGCCACGCGCCAGGAGGACCAGGTGCAGCGCGACTACTGGTTCTGCATCGTCGACGAAATCGACTCGATCCTCGTCGACGAGGCGCGCACGCCGCTGATCATTTCCGGTCCCGCGCCGATCGAGCGGGAGCAGCCTTTCACCCGCCTGAAGCCGCCGGTCGAGCAACTGGTCAACGACCAGATCCGGCTCTGCAACAAGATCGTCACCGAGGCGAAGGAGCTGCTGGAGAAAACGGGCGCCACCGACGACGACAAGGTGCTCGCCGCCCGCAAGATGCTCCAGGTCAAGATGGGCCATCCAAAGAACAAGCAACTCCTGCGGCTGTTGGAGACCGGGGAGTGGCGCAAGCGGCTCGACAAGATGGAGACGGAGCTGAACTCCGATCTGAACAAGGAGGAAGTTTACCGGCTCAAGGAGGAGCTGCTGTTCGTCATCGACGAGCGCCAGCACCAGGCTGACCTCACGGAGATCGGCCGCACGCGCCTTCGTCCCGACAATCCGGATGCGTTCATGATGCCGGACCTCGCGACCGAGTTTAGCGACCTGGACAAGGACGCTTCGATGTCTCCCGAGCAGCGCGAGGAGCGCAAGCTGGTTTCCCAGCAGCGCTACGCCGAAGTTTCAGAGGAGATCCACGCGATCTCGCAACTGCTGCGGGCGTATTCCCTCTACGAACGCGACGTCGAGTACGTCGTCTCGCCCGACGGCAAGGTGCTGATCGTCGACGAAAACACCGGCCGCGTCATGCCCGGCCGCCGCTGGTCGGATGGCCTGCACCAGGCCGTCGAAGCCAAGGAGAACGTGAGCATCGAGCGCGAGACGCGCACGTATGCGACGATCACGATCCAGAATTATTTCCGCATGTACGAGAAGCTCGCCGGCATGACGGGTACGGCCGAGACGGAGGCGACGGAGTTTCACGATATCTACCGTCTGTCGGTCCAAGTGATACCGACGAACAAGCCGTGCATCCGCGTGGATCGCAACGACTCCATCTTCAAGACCCGGCGCGACAAGTTCGCCGCGGTGGTGAAGGAGATCGAGGAGGCCAACAAGCGCGGCCAGCCCGTGCTCGTCGGCACGGTGAGCGTCGAGTCCTCCGAAGTGCTGTCGCGCATGCTGAAGCGCACGGGCGTCATTCATACGGTGCTCAACGCCAAGTTCCACCAACAGGAGGCCGACATCGTAACCCGCGCCGGTCAGCGTGGCGCGGTCACGATCGCCACGAACATGGCGGGCCGCGGCACCGACATCAAATTGGGCGAAGGCGTCCGCGAGGCCGGTGGCCTCTACGTCATCGGCACCGAGCGCCACGAATCGCGGCGCATCGACCGCCAGCTCCGCGGCCGCTGCTCGCGTCAGGGCGACCCGGGTCTCACCAAGTTTTATCTTTCGCTCGAGGACGACCTGATGCGCCTCTTCCTTCAGGGCAATCTGGCCTCGAAGCTCATGGAGGGCTCGATGAAGGAGGGGGAGGAACTCGAGCACCCGTGGCTCAACCGCTCGATCGAGAGCGCGTAGAAGAAGGTCGAGCAGCAGAATTACTCGATCCGCAAGCGGCTCCTTCAGTACGACGACGTGCTCAATCAGCAGCGCGAGGTCGTCTATGGCATTCGCAACGCCGCGATCCATTCCGAACGGCCGAAGGACATCATCTTCGAGCAGATCGGCGAGGAGCTGCACAACCGGCTCGAAGTGGCGGGATTCGGCGAGAAGGCCGGCCCGAACCAGACCGCGATCGAGGGCGTGGTCGGCTGGCTGAATTCGCATTTTCCGATCAGCATCCGCGCCGAGGAACTCAACCGCCGCGACGCCGAGGCACTGGTGGCGATGCTGCTCGAACGGATCAAGCAGGCGTACGCCGTCAAGGAGTCGGTCGAGATCCCGGAGGCGCTCGGCTCGCTCGAGCGTTACGTGGTCATCAACGCGATCGACCACCAT
>JBEIHL010000804.1:0-2474 GCA_040381375.1 Opitutaceae bacterium | reverse complement strand
TCCTGCGCAGCGCCGACGCGGCCGGCTGCCACGCCGTGATCGTGTGCGATCCGGTCACCGATATCTTCAATCCCAACGTCGTCCGCGCCTCCACCGGCGTTTTGTTCTCGGTCCCGCTCGTCGTCGACGAAAGCGCGCGCGTGGTCGCGTGGCTCCGGGAAAAGCGTATCCGGACTGTGGCGACGACCCCCGCGGCGGAGAAAATCTACTCCGACGTCGACCTGCGCGGTCCGCTCGCCGTGGTCATGGGCAGCGAGCAGTACGGTCTCAGCGAATTCTGGCTGCAGCACGCCGACACCCCCGTGCGCATCCCCATGTCGGGCCAGGCCGACTCGCTTAATGTCGCGATGGCCACGATCATCACCCTCTTCGAAGCCGTCCGGCAGCGATCATGAAACCTGCGGTCTCCCCTCGTAAACGAGGCATCCTGCCTCGTGGCCTCCCGTGCCTCCTCACCGCGCTGCTGCTCCCCGCGTCGCTCCCCGCCGCCCCGCTGCAGCTCCGGGTGCTGGAGACGACCGACATCCACATGCACCTGCTCGCCTGGGATTATTACCAGGACCAGCCGACGGACGAATACGGCCTCGCGCGCACGGTGTCGCTGATCAAGGCCGCGCGGGCCGAGGTGAAGAACAGCCTGCTCTTCGACAACGGCGACCTGTTGCAGGGCAGCCCGCTCGGCGACTTCGTGGCGCGCATCCGGCCCCTCCCGGCCGGCCAGGTGCACCCGGTGTACAAGGTGCTCAACGTGCTCGGCGTCGACGCCGCCAACATCGGCAACCACGAGTTCAACTACGGCCTGCCTTTCCTGCGTCAGGCCATCGCCGGCGCGAAATTCCCCTACGTCAGCGCCAACACCACGCTCGACGACGGTGACGGCGACCTCTCGAACGATTTGCCGGCGTTCACTCCCTACGTGATCCTAGAACGCACGTTCACCGACGACTCGGGCGCGAAGGTCGCGTTGCAGGTGGGCGTGATCGGTTTCGTGCCGCCGCAGATCATGATGTGGGACCGGCATCATCTCACGGGCCGGATTACGGCGCAGGATATCCTCGAGTCCGCCCGCCGCTACGTGCCGGAGATGCGCGCGAAGGGCGCCGACCTGGTGGTGGCGATCCCGCATTCAGGTTTCGAGCGCGGTGAAACGCCGCGTTTCGCGGAAAATTCCGTGGCCCGCCTCGCCGAGGTGCCGGGCATCGACGCGATTCTCTTCGGCCACTCCCACGGCGAGTTTCCCAGCGCGGCCTTCGCCGATTATCCGAAGGTCGACCTCGCCCGCGGCACGATCAACGGCGTGCCGTCCGTGATGCCCGGCCGCTGGGGCGACCACCTCGGCGTAATCGACCTCGTGCTCGACCGGGGCGCCGGCCGATGGAAGATCACCGACAGCCGCGCCGCCATTCGCCCGATCCGCGACCGGGCCACGCGGCGACCGCTGGTCGAGGCTGATCCCGTCGTGGAAAGCCTGATACGCACCGAGCACGAAGGCGCGCTGCAGTACGTGCGCGGCGTCGTGGCCCGGACGCGGGCGCCGATCATGAGCTATTTCGCGCAGGTGACCGATGATCCGTCGGTGCAGATCGTATCGCAGGCCCAGCTCGCCTACGCGCGGCGCGCCCTGCAGGGCACGGAGTATGAATCGCTGCCGTTGCTGTCCGCCGCCGCGCCGTTCAAGGCCGGTGGCCGCCAGGGCTGGAAGTACTTCACCGACATTCCCGCCGGGCCGCTCAGCATCCGGAGCGTCGCCGACCTGTACGTCTACCCCAATCTCATCAAGGCCGTGAAGGTCCGCGGCGCCATCGTCCGCGAATGGCTCGAGATGTCAGCCGGCCAGTTCAACCGCATCGATCCCGCCGGCCCGCGCGAACAAAACCTGCTCAACGACGAATTCCGTTCGTACCAGTTCGACACCGTCGACGGCGTGACCTACCGGATCGATGTCACCCAGCCTGCCCGCTACACCCCCGCCGGAAAGCTCGCCGCCCCCTCGGCGCGACGGATCGTGGATCTGCGCCACGAAGGCCGGCCGCTCGACGACCAGGCCCTGTTCATCGTCGTGACGAACAGCTACCGCGCCTCGGGCGGCGGAAACTTTCCCGGACTCGACGGCACCCGCATCGTGATGGATGCGCCGGACGAGAACCGCGACGCGCTCGTGCAGTACTTCCGCTCCACAGTGGACATTGACCCTTCGGCCGACGGGAACTGGAGCATCCTGCCCGTACCCGGCATCCGGCTCCGCTTCATTTCCGGCGCCGGAGGCAGCGCGCACCTTTCCCGCTACCCGCAGATCCGTCTCGTGCAGGAGAATCCCGACGGCTCGGCGATGTACGAATTGGAGCCGTAAGGGCGGCGAGTTGCACCTTCCCCGGGAGCGCCCGGCTGGGGGCCCGCGCGCCCAGGGGCGCAACCCCCCGGCCAATGCGCCCCCCGTTAGGCCGGGCCCCCCGCCCACGTGACCCCCCGGTAGG
>JBEIHL010000803.1:0-2474 GCA_040381375.1 Opitutaceae bacterium | reverse complement strand
CGGCTGCCATCGCATCGGGGATGAAGGCGGCGAAATCGGGCCGCGGCTCGATTCCGTCGGCGGCGCGCAACCGCTGGAAAGCCTGATCGGCAAAGTGCTCGAACCGCAGACCCAGCTCGTGGAAGGCTACGAAACCCACAAGATCACGACGCGCAGCGGTGAATTGTTCATCGGCATCGTCGTCGCCGGCAACGAAGCCGAACTCACCTTGCGCGACGCCGGTGGGATCGAACGCGCGGTGCCGCGGGCCGCCATCGTGAACCGGGAGATGATCGGTTCGCTCATGCCGGCCGGTCTCATCGATGCGTTGAGCCCGGAAGACCGGCGTGATCTCTTCGCTTATCTCACCCAACTCGGCAAAGTGAAGTAACGCTCCGACCCTTTTTCGCCATGAAGACTCTGTTATCGTTTCCCTCTCTCAGACTGCTGCTCTTGGCCGGAGCGGCCTGTGGCGTCGCGGCGCTCGCTGGCGCGGCCCAAACCGGGGCCGGCCTGTTGCGCAACCAGGACGTCGTCGCGCTCGTCGGCGGCGAGGACATGGTGGCCGCGTGGGATCACGGCTACCTCGAGTACCTCGTGCTCCGACAAAAGCCGGACCTGCAGGTGAAGTTCCGCAGCCTGACGAAGGAGGGCGACACGGCCTTTCAGCAGACGCGCGATTTCAACTACCCGGCCCTGGAGAAACAACTGTCCGACATCGGTGCCACCGTCGTGGTGGTGCAGATCGGCCAGATGGAGAGTCTGCGAGGGAAGGGGCAGGTGGCGGAGTTCGAGCGCGCGGCGGAGGCCCTGACCGAGCGGCTCGGTGACGGCCGGAAACGGCGCGTGATTCTCGTCGGGCCCACGCCCGTCGCGCCGGGATCGCCGGTCGCGGCGCGCTTCACGGCACTCGACACGTACCGCGAGGCGGTCGTCCGGGTCGCACAGCGCAAGGAACTCCCCGTCATTGTGCCGGGCGAACGGCGGGCGTTTGCCGCGGCGGAGTTTCGCGACGGGCTTCATCTGAACGACCGCGGCCACTTTCAGTTTGCGTCGCAGCTCGCGGACTCCCTCGCCGGCGTGGCGCCGCGGAAGCTGCCGGCGGCCCCCCAGGAGCGGAGGCTCCTCGAGGTGATTCGGGCGAAGAATCAGCAGTGGTTCCACTATGTGCGTCCGGAGAACTGGGCGTTCCTCGACGGCGACCGCACCGTGCAGCCGGCGAGCCGCGATCACCGCGATCCCGAGAAACGCTGGTTTCCCGAGGAAATGAAGGAATGGCTGCCGCTCGTCGCCGAGCGTGAACGCGAGGCGTGGACGATCGCCCGCCAGTTGCGTGCCCCGTGACCCGAAACCCGTGCGTATCCTCTCTGCCATGACATCTTTTCCCTTTCTCCGCCGGACGGTCCGTTCCGCCCTCCTCGCGCTCGCCTGCCTGCCCGCCGCGGCCTCTGCCCAGGGCGCGTTCACGCCCGAACAACAGCTCGCCTCCTTCAAGCTCGCGCCTGGGTTCGAGGTGAACCTGTTCGCCAGCGAAGCCGACGGCGTGATCAATCCCATCCAGATGCGCTGGGACGAACGCGGCCGCCTGTGGGTCGCCGGCTCCAAGGTCTACCCGCAGCTCAAGCCTGGCGAGGAACCCAACGACCAAGTCATCATCCTCGAGGACACGAACGGGGACGGGCGCGCCGACAAGACCACGGTTTTTGCGGACGGCCTGATGATCCCCACCGGCCTCGAGATCGCGGCGGGGGAGGGGAACGCGGCCTACATCGGCGAGGGATCCAAGCTCTGGCTGATGACGGACACCGACGGCGACGGCCGGGCCGACAAGCGCGAGCTCCTGCTGCGCGGCTTCGGCACGGGCGACAATCACCAGAGCATCAATTCGTTTCGCTGGACGCCGGGCGGCGAGCTCGTGTTTTGCCAGGGCCTGCACGCGTTCTCGCGAGTCGAAACCTCCTGGGGCATCAGCGTGCTGGATCAGGCCGGATTCTGGCGTTACCGCCCGCGCGAGGGCCGGCTCGACGGCTTCTACGGCGGCAACAATTCCCCGCAGAATCCCTGGGGCTGGGTCTACACCAAGTGGGCGCAGCCGATCATGGGCGCGGGCAACATCGGGGCGATGTGGTTTCCCACCCCGGAAATGATCCGCGGCTGGCAGGGCGGGCGACGCGATCCGGTTTGGGCTTCGGGCCGCGGCCGCAAGACCACCGCGCTCGAGATCATCGAGAGCGCGCATTTCCCGGCCGAGTGGCAGGGCGCGTTGTTGCCGACCGGATACATCAACAATTCCGTCTGGACGATCGAGATCGAGCGCGAGGGCTCCGGCCTGAAGCTCGTGGACAGCACCAGGCTGCCGCCGCTCATCCAGAGCAAGCACGGGAGCTTCCGTCCCATCGACATCAAGCTCGGCCCGGACGGCGCGCTGTACGTGGCCGACTGGTACAATCCGATCATCGGCCACTACCAGGTCAGCTTCCGGCACCCCGATCGCG
>JBEIHL010000802.1:0-2474 GCA_040381375.1 Opitutaceae bacterium | reverse complement strand
GCCAGTGATCGCGCCGGTGGTGCGGCCGATGGCGTCAAATTTATGAAGTCCCGATTCAACGTTTTCCCTGACTGGTTTCGCTCCGGGCTCTTGCTCGGACTCAGCCTGCTGCTGTCCGCCCACGTCGCCCGTTCGCAGGTCCCGACCGCGGGCATCGAAGGCCGCGTGGCCAATGCGGCGACCGGCAACTTCCTCAACAAGGCCCGAGTGGTCATCGAGGGCACGACCGTCGAGGTGTTCACCAACGAGAATGGTGAGTTCCGGCTCGGCGGCGTCGCCCCCGGCGAAGTGCGCCTGCGGGTCACGTTTGCCGGCCTCGAGTCGCAATCGGCCACCGTGCGCGTGACCGGCGGTGCGCCGGTGCGACGCGATTTCGAACTGGCGCTGCCGCGCAGCCAGACGACGGCGGGCGACGCGAGCTTGGTGAAGCTGGACAGCTTCGTCGTCGAATCGACGACCCTGAGCGCGCAGGCCGCGGCGATCAACGAGCAGAAGTTCTCCCCCAACATCAAGAATGTCGTCGTGCTCGACGAGGTTGGCGACCTTGGTGACGGCAACATCGGCGAGTACCTGAAGTACACGCCGGGCATGTCGATTGTGTTCGGACCGCAGACCGCGGGGACGGCTTCGATTCGTGGCATGCCGGCGGGCGGCGTCGTGTTCATGATCGACGGCGCGGAGGTGTCGTCGCCCTCGGCGGACCGCAATTTCGACCTGGCCGCGAGTTCCTCCGGCAGCGTGGATCGCATCGAGATCACCAAGGTGCCCACGCCCGACCGTCCGGCCAACGCGGTAGGCGGCACCGTGAACATCATCGGCAAGAGCGGTTTTGCGAACCCGCGCCGGTTGGTCCGGCTCAACACCTATCTCGCCTACAACTCGGAGAACCGTCTCCGGCCGCCCGGGCTCGGTGCGCGCGTGGGCAGCGACCGATATTCGAGCGAACGGGTCATTCAGCCCGGCTTCGACCTGAACTATTCGCAGCCGGTGAACAAGTCCCTGGCCTTCACGCTCAACCTGAGCAGCATGCTCCGGGTCTACGACATGGATTATGATTCGCCGGCGTGGGACATGTTTCGCGGCGTCCAGACGACCTCCACGATCCAGAATGTCCTGCAGACGACCGAGCGGCAGTTGGCCTCGACCACGCTCGACTGGCGGATCAATCGCGAGAACGCGCTGCGCCTGAACATCGAGCACGTGCAGATCAACACGCCGACGCGGCAGAACGTCTACGCGACCGCCTGGGGTGCGGGCAACACCGGCGGCGCGACCTTCACGCAGGGCGCCGCGGCCGGAAACGATCTCGTGCGCCAGAGCGTGACGTGGGGCGATCGCACCCGCGGCACGTCCTCGGCCGTGCTGCGCTACACGCATGAGGGCGCATTGTACAAGATCGACGCCAGCGCGAACTACTCGCGGAGCTGGGACGAACGGAAGGATCTCGAGCACGGTTTCTTTCGCTCGATCGGTACGGCTTCCCTCGGCTCGCTCATCGTGCGGGCCGACCGTCTCGACGGCATCTACAATCGTTACGCCCCGGAACTGACCGTCACCGACCGCACCGGCCGGCCGGTCGACCCGTACGACAACGCGCAGCTCACGCTCGGCAACCCGACCAGCCAGCCCGAGATGATCAAGACCGACATGAAGAGCGTGGCGGCGAACATCAGCCGGAACTTCAGCGCGCCTTTCCCGGTGACGCTCAAGACGGGCTTTTCACTCAATCGCCAGCGCAAGGATCGCGAAACCGAGTTGAAGACCTGGACCTTTGCGCCACCCGCGACGGTCAGCCGGCTCGGCGGCGGGCACGACCTGACCAACGACCAGCTCTCTGCGCAGTCGTTCTTCAACGACACGCTCAAGGTCAAGTGGCTCAGCCCGGTCAAGCTGTATGAGCTCTTCAAGGCTAACCCCGCCTGGTTCACGCTGAATGACGCTGCGGCCTACCAGTCCGACGCGACCAACTCCCGTTACTTCGAGGAAACGATTTCCGCCGCGTACGTGCGCGGCGACGTGAAACTCTTCGACAACAAGCTCTGGCTGGTCGGCGGGGTGCGCTTCGAGAAGACCGAGGACATCGGGGCGGGCCCGCGCGACGACGTGCGCGCCACTTATCGGCAGGATGCGAATGGCAATCTGCTCCGCGATGCGACGGGGCGCCTGATTCCCGTTTCGGCCAACGCGCTCGAGACGGCGCGGCTGCGCTACGCGAAGCGCGGCGCGGCGGCCAACCGCGAGTACTCCGGCTACTATCCCAGCTTCAACAGCACGTATTACTTTACGGATACGCTCGTCGCCCGCGCCGCGTATGCGAAGACCCTCGGTCGCCCGGCCCTCAGCGAAGTGATTCCGGGCATCACCGTGTCGGATCCGGCCGCCGCCGTGCGGACCGCCACGATCGTCAACTCGGGGCTCGAGCCGTGGAGCGCGGACAACTTCGACCTCTCGTTTGAGGCCTACGGCATCAGGGG
>JBEIHL010000801.1:0-2474 GCA_040381375.1 Opitutaceae bacterium | reverse complement strand
GTCCCATTGCCAGACCACGCACCCCATCCGGGCCGCCTGCACGCACAGCGACTGAAAGCGACTTTGCCCGCCTTGCTCGAAACGTTCCTGGCCGGTGGCGATTTCCTGGCGCAGTTTATCCGGCGTCTCCACCGAGAGCCGCGCGTTTTGCCAGTGCCCGTGGGCGAACAGTACCACTGGCACCTTGCCCTTGGGATTCTTGGGGCGGTACAGGTTGCCGGTGACGAAGAAGCCGGGCGCACTCTCGAAATACACCTTCTCGATCGTGTAATCGGGAAACTCCATCCGGCCGTGCACCACGGCATTGAGCGGACCCTTCGTCGGCATCGGCCAGAGGCCCTGCGACACGAGGATCTGCCGGCGCACGTACTCCGAGCGTTTCTCCCACTCCGCCTTCGACTTGGCCGGCGTGAACGGGAA
Source organism: Opitutaceae bacterium (assembly GCA_040381375.1). GTDB lineage: Bacteria > Verrucomicrobiota > Verrucomicrobiia > Opitutales > Opitutaceae > ER46. Next base: position 2,054 of record JBEIHL010000801.1, on the reverse strand, counting down.
GTAACCGTTCAGGTCCTTCAGCGGCTGGAGGCGGACATCGTCGGGGAGTTTGCCGCCGGCGAGGGCCCGGGGCCCGTTCGCGAAACCAAGCGACGTGGAAAACACGGCCAAAGCAGCCAATAACAGCGGGAGGTGGGAACGGCTCATACGGTAGGAAGTGCAAGCTGGGAACGCCACCGGCCCGGAATGGGAATCGTACGCGCCCAGGAACGTCCACAGTCTGCGGCGAATCAACTGACTGGGTCAATCCGCAGACCGCGGAATTAAACGGAAACGGAGGCCACGGCGTCGCCTGCATCCTGGGAGCGCCGGGCTCCGGCCCGGTCTTCGTACGCAGTGATGCCGAGCTGGAGCTCGGCGCTCCCAGGGTCGGAGCCTCGAGCCATCGCCAGAGGCAGATGGCTTGCGCCTTGGAAAACCTCCGTTCGTTTGCTATCCGGTCGCGCGTGAACGCACCGCCCACCGCACCCGCGCGAGTTTTCGCCCACCTTTCCGGCCTCCGCCGGCTCGGCTTTTGCCTCCTGCTCGCGAGCGCGCTGTTTCGTCCGACCTTTTCCCCCGCCACCACCGTCACGCCGCCGACGTTTGCCGAGCTCGTGGACGAATCCCAATTGATCGTCCGGGCCCGGGTCCAGTCAGTGCGGGCCGCGTGGGTCGATTCACCCCAGGGCCGCGTGATCAAGACCTACGTCACTCTCTCCGTCCTCAAACCCCTGAAGGGTTCCGCCCCCGCCGAGCTCACGCTCCAGCTCCTCGGAGGTGAGATCGACGGCCATGGGATGCAGGTCGCCGGCATGCCGCGGTTCCAGGTGGGACAGGCGGAGATCCTGTTCATCTCCGGGAACGGCGTCCGGTTTTGTCCGCTGGTCGGCATGATGCACGGCCGCTACCGCATCGTGACCGACCCCGCCACTTCGCGCGAGTACGTCGCCCGCAATGACGGCCTGCCGCTCGAGTCCGAACACGACGTCCAGCTCCCGCAGCCGGCCAACGCCCTCGCCTTCCGGTTCAGGCAACCCGCCGCCGCCCTGACGCCCCTGGCCTTCGAGCAGCGCATCACCGGTGAACTCCTCCGCCATGCCACGCGACCCTGAGCCCCGGTTCGCCCGCCTGCTGCTGGCGCTGGCCGTGGTGCTTGCGCTCTTCAGTCCCGCCCGCGCCTTCAATATCGGCAAGGAACGCTGGATCGCCGGCGAGGTGCCGATGCACCTCCAGCTCGGGCCGTCCGGCGGCCCCTTGCTCGATGGGGCCGCCAATTGGGGCGTGGTGGCGGAAAGCGCGCTCGCCCTCTGGAACAGCTCGCTCACCAACGTCCGCTTCACCGTGGTGCGCGACTCGACCGCGCCGATCGCCCGCAGCAACAACACGAACAATGTCTTCTGGTCGTATTCGGTTTATGGGGACACCTGGGACAGCCGCACCCTCGCGATCACGCTCACGAGCTACAACCCGCAGACGTCCCGCTACGTGGAGACCGACGTCATCTTCAACCAGAACCTCCGCTGGGATTCCTACCGCGGCGCGCTCCGCTCCAATGGTTCCGGCGGATCGCTGTACGACTTCCGCCGCGTCGCGCTGCACGAGTTCGGCCACGCGCTCGGTCTGAACCACCCCGACGACATCGGACAGAGCGTGAACGCGATCATGAACGCGGCTACGAGCAACACCGACAGCCCCACCGCCGATGACCTCGCCGGCGCACGCGCCCTCTACGACCATGCCCCCACCGTCCCGACCCCGCTGCTGCGCCTGCAGGGCTCGATTGGTTTCTCCACCTCGGGCAGCAGCCTGAATTTGCGGGTGGGCGAAATCCGCAACGACGGCGACGCCCCGTCGCGCACGATCCAGCTCGAGCTCTGGGCGATGTCGCAACGCTACGCCGGCGGTCTGCCCGCGGGCTCGCGGAGCCTCGGCACGTATACGTTTCCCGGCACGCTCGGCTCCGGCGCCCGGTTCACGAATATCGACGTGAACACACCCTTCCTCTCGCCGCCCAACGGCGGCTACTACGTCGCCCTGCTGCTGACCGAGTTCACCGGCGGCAGCGGCAGCGG
>JBEIHL010000800.1:0-2483 GCA_040381375.1 Opitutaceae bacterium | reverse complement strand
CGACGATTTCGGGAATCTCGAATCGAGTATCAGCAATCTAGAATCCTGGATCTCACGCCAAGGGTGGACACTGGATCGGCCGATCCGAACGGAACCCGGCGATCTGAAAATCCCAGATTCTAGATGTCCGATTCCAGATTTCACGATTTCCGAGATCCTCCGGCTGCGGCTGCCGCAGGACGACACGTGCAGACTACTTCCGGGCGGGCACGGCCTCGAGGAGCAGGGCGAGCGTGTGCTTCAACGCCGCCTCGCCCGGCGTGGCGCCCTTGTAGTGTCCCAGGCGGACGACCACGAGGTCGTGCGACGGTATGATCAGGGTGGTTTGTCCGCCTGCCCCGGCCATGTAGTAGGCGTCCTTCGGCACCGGGTAACGGCCATCGCCGTTGAGCCAGAAGAAGCCGCCGTAGATCGGCCGGTTGTCCGCCGCCCAGGCCGGCGCGAGGGTGCTCACGAATTTCACGAAGCCCTCCGGCAGCAGTCGTTTTCCCTGCCACACGCCGTCCTGCAGGTAGAGGTTGCCCAGGCGGGCCCAGTCGCGGGCCGAGGCAAGTTCGTAGCCCTGGGTGAGGAAGTTGCCCACGGCGTCCGTCTCCAGCACCATCGTGCGGATGCCGAGCGGGTCGAAGAGCGCGCGTTGCGGGAACGACAGGTACTCCTCGCCGCGCTTTTCCAGCGCGAGCCGGACCAGATAGTTGGCCAGCACGGGCTCGGTGTTGCGGTAGCGGCCGACGGTGTTGGGCGGCCACTGCAGCGGCCGGGTCGCGGCATAGCGGAACGTGTCGATGCATCCAGTATACAGATACACGTGGTCCGGATACGGACCGTCCGGGTCATACTCGGGGTCGAGGGGCGCGCGGAGGCGCAGTCCGCTCGACATGCGCAGGATGTCGGCGAGCCGGATCTTCGCCCCGGGTCGCCGGGAGTCTGCCACTCGGGGATCGGCGCCGGCTGCCACAGGTCGTAGACGCCCTGCTTGATCAGCAGGCCGATGAGGCTGCCGGTGACACTCTTGCCCATCGACCAGCTTTCGAGCGGCGTTTGCGCAGTGATCCCGGGAGCGTAGCGCTCGCCGATCAGCCGGCCCTTCCAGGTGATCGCGAGCGCCGCGGTCAGCCCCTCGGGCGCAGCGAACGCGGCGTCGATCGCCTGCCGGAGTTTGGCGGCGTCGATCTCCGACGAAACAAGCGGACTCGGCAGCACGTCGCCCATCGGCCAAGGCTGCGTGCGGGCGTCGGGCAGCGCGCTCCGCACCGTGACCGGCTTGAACGCCACCGTGTCCGCGCCGCGCGGCAGCGCCACGGCGCCCTGCGAGCCCACGATGATTGCCGTGCGGCGCACGCCGTTGGGCAGCGTGACGTGGACGGCGCGGTTTACCCGGTCGATGACGGGCCGCCCCAGCTTGGCGCGTTCCGCATACGGCGCGGTGAAATAACCGACGTTTTCCCAGGCGAAGTCCGGATCCAGTCCGGTGATGAAGACCGCCGAGCAGATGACCTTCGCGAGGCCGGCGGCGTGATATTCGAGGGGATCGCCCGGCGGCGGCTCGGACCGCGTGTCGAGTTCGAGGGCCTTGGCGCGGGCGATGAGGGCGGCGTTCGGGGCCGGCGTCTGGGCCGCCAGCGGCAGCGCCAGGAGGCTGAGAAAAAGAGCGACGGGCAGGCGGGGGCGGCGGTTCATCGGGGGAGGATCGCAGGATGGGCCGATCGCGGGGGCGGGGGAACTCAATTCCCGCGTCGGTCGCTTCACGCTCGGAGTCACGCTCCGCAGATTGGGCCTGACACCAGCAGGCGGATGGCAAGCCTCGGCGCCGCGTGAGTACCCCGGCCCGCATCGTCTCCCTCGATCAGTTTCGCGGCTACACCGTGGCGGGCATGTTCCTCGTCAATTTCGTCGGCGGCTTCGCGGTCGTGCCCGTGGTGCTCAAGCACCACAACACGTACTGTTCGTATGCCGACACGATCATGCCGCAGTTCCTGTTCGCGGTCGGCTTCGCGCTCCGGCTCGTGCTCCTGCGCAACGCTGCGCGCGACGGCACCGGGGCCGCCCTGCGTCGTGCGGCCCTGCGCTGCCTCGGGCTGACCGTGTTGGGGTTCGTCGTGTACCGGCTCGACGGGAGTTTTCGCACCTGGGCGGCCATGGTCGCGGCCGGGCCGGTGGACATTCTGGCGAACGCGTTCTGGCGTTCGCCGTTCCAGACGCTGGCGCACATCGGTGTCACCGGACTCTGGGTGCTGCCGGTGATGCTGGCGCCGGCGCGCACCCGTTTCATCTATGCGGCCGTGTCCGGGCTCCTCCACCTGGGATTGTCCCATCTCTTTTGGTACGACCTCCTGCATGCGAAACGCGTGATCGACGGCGGCCTGCTGGGATTTCTCACCTGGTCGATTCCGACGCTCGCCGGCGCGTATGCGTACGACGTGATCGTGCAGCGAGGCGCGGCCGGTGCGATGAAGCCGCTGCTCGGGTGGGGGACCGCGCTG
>JBEIHL010000799.1:0-2483 GCA_040381375.1 Opitutaceae bacterium | reverse complement strand
CGCCCTCGAGCACCTCGCGATAGTCGAGCAGGGCCCGGCCGAGGCGTTCACGCGTGGGCTCGTCCCAACCGTCGTAGCACAGGTCGTAGCCCACCGCCATCCAGCCGAGCGTCGGGCCGGCCCGCAGCGCCCCGCCCGGCTGGCGGAAACTGTAGCGCGCATCGCGGTCGCGCACGCCGGCAAGCGCACGCTCGAGACTCTCGCGACCGAAATCGGCGTAACGTTTGTCTCCGGTCAGCTGATACAGCAGGCCGTACCCCGCGGCATGCCCGATCGTGAGCGTGCCGGGCGGCATGACCGCGACCTTCTCGTCGAACCGCCGCGCGGGGTTGAAGCGGGTCGTCATCGTCCCGCCCAGGTCGCCGTCCAGGAGGAAGCGCAGCCGCCGCAGGATGGCCTGTCCCTCGGGCGTCGCCGCCTTCGCCCGCAGGGCGGGCAGGTCTGCGCGCCGAAACAGCAGCCGCGGATGCTCGCCCGCGGCCACCGGCACGTGGCCCGGCACCGGCACGTACCACGGACCCTCGCCCGTGGCGGGTTGCACGCGATAGCCGTACGGGACCGAGCCATCGCGCCGCCGCTCGATCGCGGCCGCCGCGGGATCCCCGGCCAGTTCCCAGACGAGGCGGAGGCCGAGATTCGTCTGCCGCGAATCCGGCGGATGCCGGTGCCGGTTCGCCGGCCGCAACGCCTCCGGTTCGTTGAACCAGCTGCCACCGCGGATCACGCGGGCCTCGCCGGTCGCGGGTCCCTTGGGATCGACGACCGCACCCTCTGCATAAGGCGCGAACCCGTCCTCGCACCACTCCCAGACTCCGCCCAGCATGTCGTGCAGGCCCCACGCGCTCGCCCGCTTCTGCCCGACCGGCTGGCTGCGGCCTTCGGCGCGGCTGTAGAACCACGCGTGTTCCGGCAGTTCACGATACGCCGGATCTTCGCCCCACGGGAAGCGCGCGGCGGTGCCCGCCCGCGCCGCGTACTCCCATTCGGCCTCCGTGGGGAGCCGGAACCGGCCGACGCCGCGCGCGTTCAGCCGGGCGATGAAATCCTGCGCATCGCGCCAGGAGACACCTTCGACCGGATGCGCCGGCGACGCGGCGAAGTCCTGGAACGTCGACGGGTTCTCCCCCATCACCGCGCGCCACTGCGCCTGCGTGACCTCGAACTTGCCGAGCCAGAACGGCTGCGCGATCTCGACCTCACGCCGCGGGGCCTCGTCGCGGGCGCGACCTGCCTCGTCGTCCGGGCTGCCCATGACGAAGCGACCGGCGGGAATGCGGACAAACGCGAATGCCGTGCCATCGGCCAGGGTCACCGCCCGCTCGACGGGCGCCGCGGACGCCATCACGGCCGCCGCGAAGAAGGCTGTCAGCCCGCGTCTCATGGCGACGCCGCGGGCTCCCACACGAGCCGCAGTCCGACGGCGGTGTAACGTCCGTCCGGCCGGTGGCGATGCCGGTTCGCCGAGCGCAGGCTCACCGGAAAATCGTACCAACTGCCCCCGCGGAACACGCGCTCGCGCCCCTCCGGCGGTCCCACCGGATCGCGCTGTGGTCCCTCCGGATAGGGTCCGTACCCGTCGCTGCACCATTCCCAGACGTTGCCATGCAGGTCGTGCAGGCCCCACGCATTCGGCGGCTTTTCCCCGACCGGGTGGGTGATCGCGTAGGAGCGGCTGTTGGCCCAGGCGTGCGCGTGCGTGACGAACTCCTTCGGATCATCGCCCCAGGGGAAACGCGTGCTGGAGCCGGCCCGCGCGGCATACTCCCACTCCGCCTCGGTCGGCAGGCGAAACCGGCCGACGCCGCGCGCGTTGAGCCGGGCGATGAAGCGCTGGCAGTCCTCCCACGAGACCGACTCCACGGGACGTCGCGGCGCCTCGGGGCCGCGCCGGAAGACCGAGGGATTCGATCCCATCACGGCCGTCCATTGTGCCTGCGTGACCTCGTGCACGCCGAGAAAAAACGCGCGCGTGAGCGTCACCTCGTGTACCGGACCTTCATCGCGGTCCCGGCCCGGTTCGGTGGGCGGACTGCCCCGCGCGAAGGTGCCCGGGGCAATCCGGACAAAGCGCATCTCCACGCCGTCCGCGACGGACACTACGCGCTCGCCTGGCCCGGCTCCGAACCCACCGGGCAGCGCGGCGAGGAGCAGGGCGAGTCCGGCCAGCCGGGACCGGCCGGACTTAGCGCCCGACTCGACGCGTCGCCTTTTCATGCGCGCTGCACCCTCCGGGCCTCCGACGCGCTCAGAACTTCGTGCCCACCGAAAACTGCCAGGTGCGCGGGTTGTAGTAGACCACGGACCGCGCCGGGGCGGCGGTCGAGGTGCCGACGGTCCCGTTGTAGACGATCCGCTCGTCCTTCTGGTCATCGAGCAGGTTGTTCACGTTGAGCCGGAAGTTCCAGTCGCGGCCGGCGATCTTGCGCTTGAGACCGATCGCGGTGTTGACGACGAAGCGCTGGGAGAAGTCAGCCTTGAAGCGG
>JBEIHL010000798.1:0-2489 GCA_040381375.1 Opitutaceae bacterium | reverse complement strand
CGGCGACCACGAGATCGATTGCAAGATCGACGGTTCCGCCATGGCGTTGAAGGCATGCTTCTTGAAGGAGGCCTGAGATCACCGCTGGGAGCGCGGACGACCTCGTCCGCATGATACGGGACGCGGACGACTCCGGATGTTCCGTGGGCCATCGCTCGATGCGGACGAGATATTCGCTGACACCAGAGGCGCGCAGGATAGTCTCCGCCCGTCCCGGTTTCCGCTGGATTGCCCTGCCCCACGAGAATCCCGCTCTTCCACGGGAAATGTTTCAGCCCGTTCGCCCCTGCCGCCAACCCGATCGCCATCAATGAGCTCACGCCCGCCTCTCCTCGCCTGCAACCGTTCGCGTGCCCGCCGTGTCGGCCCTCCGGCTTCGCTGCTACTCGCCGCACTGGCGTTCGTTGCTTTGCACCTCGCCCACGCCGCGGATGAACCGCGCCCCTTGTACGTTGAGGGCTATGCCAGCCAGTTGAGCTACGCTCCGGGCGAAGAAGCCACCTTCCATGTTTCGTCGAGCGCGCCGCGCTACACCGTCGAGATCGCGCGAATCGGCGCAAGTCGGGAGATCGTCTGGAAAAGCGGCGATTTGACCGGAGCGGAACACCCAGTGCCGGAGAACGCGTCCTCGCACGGCTGCGGCTGGCCGGTGGCGTTCAAGGTGCCGGTCGCCGCCAACTGGAAATCAGGCTACTACGTCGCCACCCTGCGGGCCCAGGACAGCGGCGGCCGCTACAGTCAGCGCGGACGACGCACGGCCGAGAGCGAAGTGTATTTCGTGGTCCGTTCCGCGCACCCAGGACGCGATACGAAGATCCTGCTGCAGCTCGCGACCAACACCTACAACGCGTATAACAACTGGGGCGGCTTCAGCCTCTATGCGTACAACGGCCGCGGCAAAAACCAGGGCAGCCGCGTCTCGTTTCACCGGCCCGGTGGATCGCTGTTCTCCCGCTGGGAACAGCAATTCGTCGCGTGGGCCGAGCGCAGCGGCTACGTGCTGGACTTCGCCGTGAACAGCGACCTCGAGTTCCGGCCCGAGCTGCTGCAGTCGTACAAGCTCGTGTTGAGCGTGGGCCACGATGAGTACTGGAGCGCGCCGATGCGCGATCACCTCGAAGCCTTCATCGGTCGCGGCGGCAACGTCGCCTTCTTCAGCGGCAACTCGGTCTGCTGGCAGGTCCGCTCCGAGGACAACGGGCAGGCGCTCGTCTGCTGGAAACAGAACTACCATCAGGACCCCGTGTACGCGACGGGGCAATACGCCACACTGACCAGTCTTTGGAGCCATCACCTCATCAAACGCCCGGAGAACACCATGACCGGAGTCGGCTTTCTCTGGGGCGGCTACCGTAAGAGCCACGGCCAGTTCATGGACGAGCCGGCGGAATTCACCGTGCACCGGCCCGAGCACTGGGTGTTCGCCGGCACGGACCTCAAGCGCGGCGCCACGTTCGGCGGCCAAGACACGATCGTCGGCTACGAGTGCGACGGCTGCGAGCTCACCTGGCGCGACGGCCTGCCGTATCCAACCGGCAACGACGGCACGCCGAAGAACCTCACGGTGTTGTCCACGTGCCCGGTGCGCTGGCACCCGAACGATGCGGAGTGGTACGAAAAGTGGGAAAAGGGCCGCACCGGCAATGCCGTCATGGGCTTGTACGAACGCGGCGGCACGGTGTTCACCGCGGGCACGACGGACTGGTCGCACGGCCTGGGCAAGGATGCCACGGTGGACCGGATCACGCGCAACATTCTGGATCGACTCGCCAAGTAAAGCAGCGCACGCGCTGCGTTCCGATTACCCCCATGAATTTCTTCCGCCGGCTCGCGTTTCTCGTGTTCCCGCTGGCGGTGTTCGCCGCGGAGCTGCCGCCCCTCGATCTCGGCGGGGTGCGCGAGGAGCACATGATGATTCCGATGCGCGACGGCACGCGCCTGTCCGCGTACGTCTACCGGCCCCAGGGCGCCGGTCCCTGGCCGGTCGTGTTCGAACAACGCTACGCGGTCATCATCGGCACCGCGTCGCGCAAGGAACTCGCGGCCCTCGCCGCGCACGGCTACGTGGCGGCCCGGGTGAATTTCCGCGGCTCACAGTTGTCGGAGGGCGTGTGGCGCGGCTACCGGGCGCTGGCCTGGGGCGAACAGCAGGACGGCTACGATCTGGTCGAGTGGTTTGCCGCCCAATCGTGGAGCAACGGCAAGGTGGGTACCTTCGGCGGCTCGCAGGGCGGCTTCGCGCAGAACTTTCTCGCGGTGACGCAGCCGCCGCACCTCGTCTGCCAGTACATGACCGACACCGGGCTGAGCCTGTTTCACGAGGGCTACCGGATCGGAGGAGCCGCGAAGCCGGAGCGCTTCAAGAAAATGGACGCGGCCCGCAATCCCGCCGACAACGTCGCGCTGCTCAATGAATGGTTCCGCCACCCCACGTACGACGACTACTGGCGCGCCGAGGACTGCACGCTGCACATCGCGAAGATGAACGT